>JALHLM010000131.1 GCA_022844585.1 Pirellulales bacterium
CCGACGGACGCCTGCCGCCGTCGGCCGGCACCGGCTCGCCGACCACGCTGCATCCGTACGACGATCTCTCGGACGGCAGCCAGTTCATCTGGACGACCGACGTGATCGTGCAGTACTAGGCTGAACGATCTCCGATCTCTTGGATGTTACTCCTCACCGGCGTCGCCCGAGTTTCACAACTCGGGCGACGCTGGTTGTTTTTCTGGAGTTTCTCAGCGGCACGTCGCGACGGGGCCGCAACGCGCGCACCAGAGGCGTTCAGTCGCTCAATAACCGAAGTACTCCTGACTGGCCAGCAGCGCGAACTGGATTTGCTTTCTCGTACCGCCTCCGGCCAGGAAACGGAGCCAGAAATCGAGTCCGCCCGGTTCGGGAGACCGGCGCAAATAGGTCTCATACAGCGCGCGAATATCGAGCGACCGCGATTCCGTGCTTTCGGTGAAGCCCACCACCACGGCGCGCCGCGATGCCCCGGCGTTCAGCCGTCCTTCCCAGTAGGTGATTTCCGCTGGGGCGGGAGCCCGGGCAAACAAGTCCTGGTACAGCGCGGAGATGAACCCGGCGTTCGTACCGCCGCTGTTTTGGAAGTATTCGGCCGAGGAGAGGAGTGCTACACGCACGGTTTCGAGCGTGCCGTTTGGTCCCGCGGTGGCGGCGAGCCAGTAGGAAAGCCCTCCGCTGTCGGCCGGACGCCCCAGCAACTCTTGGTAGAGCTGATTGATGCCGCGCGTGCGGTACTCGACCGAGTTCTGGAAGATCGGCACGATCTGCTCATGCCCCACGCCGTTCCGGATGGCCTCGCCGTAGAAGACGATCTCCGCGTCCGAACCAGGCCGGCCCAAAACGTCCTGGTAGAGCTTGCACATCCAAGCGTAGTCGCTCGTGACGATTTTGACTGTGACGCCCAATTCCCCGTCGCTCAGTTCGGACAACGCCGCGTCGACTTCCGTTTCGCCCTCCGCCAGCGCGATATACCGAAATGTGTCGAAGTCCCGGAAATTGGGATGCGGCATGTAGGAGAAGGAGCCGTCCGGATTCAGGGTGAGGTCGCCGTACTTGGCGTCCTCGACCAGCACGGCGATGGTGCCGTTGCCTTGATTGGTGAGCACTCCGTCCTCGGCGGAGACCTCGAACGGCAAGTCACCCTTGCGGACGAGTACATAGTCGCCGCACGCGTCGACGCCCGGTCCCTCGTCACCGGCGGTGGCGATGGTGATATCCGACAAGATCGGGCTCTCATTCTCGCTGTTCGGCTTGAGGGTCACGCGCACCTGGAGGAAGCGGCCGACCTGGGAGAAATTCTCGCCATTGTTGACATTCACGAACGCCTGGCCGCCCAAACCGGCCTCGGTATCGGCGGCTCGAGCCGCGACGGCAATGCTGCCGCCTTCCGGCACCGACCCCTCGGATTCCTGGTTCCACAAGATCCGCCCCCACACGGCGCCCAGGAGCTCGCTGTCTTCCACGACCGTCCAGGTGCCTTGCGGAGACGTCTGCCCAAGCGCGACCTGGCCCGTCATGTCGCTGTAGTTGTAAGGGCTGGCGCCGGGCAGCGGGACCGTCAGGTCCACGGCGCCGATGGGGGTGACGCCGTCCGCCCCGAGGGGACCCGCCGTGGGATCGATCCGGGTGGCATCGCTGGAGTTGATGTTCGCCGTCCAGATCTTGCCGGCGGCGTCGACGGCCACGCCGGTGCTGCCCGTTCCCGTTCCCGTGACATTGCCCACGAATGTGCCGTCGTTCAACAAATGTCCGACCGTTGTACCGCCGAACAGCGAAGAACTCACCCAGACGTGGTTGTTGGCGTCGATGGCCAACCCTTGCGCGTTGCCGCTGCCATGCGAGAACGTGCCCAAAAGCGTACCGTCCGGTGCCAACTTACGCACATTACCGCCCGACAATTCCGTCACCCAGATGTTGCCGAAGCCATCGATCGCCATGCCGTAGTTCGGAATGTCGATGTACTTGGGATTCGTCGCGTCGATGGGCAAGTTCGGATCCCAACGCAGCACGCTGCCGCTGGAGCTCGCGGACCAGATGACGCCGTCGCCGTCAATCAGTCCGCCGTAACCGCCCGCGTTGAAAGGGCCTTCGGTGCGGATGATTTGTCCCGTGTCGCCGTCGATGAGATTGAAGACCGCGTCGTTCGAGCCAAAACGACCGGTCACCCAAACGTCGTTATTGGCGTCGATGGAGACATGCCGAGTGGCCGAGGCGGAGACTTGCGTGAAATGCAAAATGCATTCATCCGTTGCGGTTTCGACGCCGCCGTCGCTGTCTTCACCGCCGGCATTCGGCCAGGCAAGCACGTCGCCGTATCCCGTCGACGTTTCGATAGTACCGTTGTTGTTGCGATCGACACATTGGTTGGCTTCCTTGAGACCCACATGAATCACGGATCCGGCCTGGCGATTCCCCGCCCAGACGCTTCCGTCCAATGAAACAGTGGTGCGCGAGGGATCGGGAAAGCCGATGGTGTCCGGCGACGTGGAATACTCGCCAAGCACGTCCCCGGTCTCCGTGTTGATTTTTACAATCGTGCCGCGATTCGAGGCGGCGATCCAGATGAACGGAAACGCGGCGCCGATCTCCTCATCCAATTGCAGTTGATTCGCGCCGGGCGCGCTGTGATTGAGATTCGACAAGGTGCCTTGTTCGAAGTCGGCGTCACTTGTGTACGTCGTGACGCTCAACATTGCGCGATACTCCAGAAACTCTGGGCGACGCACGCGGCTTCGCAGCGAGCTTCGCGTGTTTTTGGACCTCGTCAAATGTGGATTTCTCTGCCCCTGCGACCCGCGGTGATTCATCATGGCTTGTGCCCCCTGTTGCAATCATCAAATCCAGTACCACCAACACAGCGGGCAACCTAAGGCATGCGAAGTGCGAATGCAAACAATTCTCTCCTCTTTTTGTGCAACATACACCTAGAAGGTGGATGTTAGACGCAAGTACACACCATGCAGAGGGGTGCGGACAGCGAGGCCTGCATCTCACCCACAAAGTAGGTGTGGTATGCGTCGATTCCACCGGAAGGATTACCAGGCCGCGCGGGAACGAGACGCCAGTCGTCGGCAAGTCCCGAAGAACACTCCGCAAGGAATCTCGCCGGTTCAATGAGCGCAGAGGCGAGATCGTCATCGAGCGTATGAGTGCCACTGATCTGCACGGCCACCACGCTACATCCGCACGACGATCTATGGGATGGCCACCAGCTCAATCTGGACGACCGACATGATCGTGCAGAGACGGCGTCGCCCAGACCGCAAGGTTCGGGCGACGCCGATTTTTTTTGCGCAATGCGGGTAACGCCTCGCTCGGCATTGCGACAGCATCACTTAGTCCCAACCAAACTTGAGAAGCGGCCGACCACATTGCGGGCAAGGCGTTCGCAATCGATCAAGGTCCACATTGGCGATGTGGCACACTGGACAATAGACGCCGTCGTTCGGGATTGGGATCGATTCCCGTATCTCCGACAACGTCGACGCGACTCGATAAACAGCGTCAGCGTCTGCGCCGACGCGAGGTAGGCCCATCGACTCGGGATCGTCAGACGTGGCGTTCAGGGGCTGTGTCGTGATCCATTCATTCACGCCAAGGCGTTGATGGTCGCCAAACGCTTCGGTGATGTCTACTTGGCTGTACATCATTGCGGCCGCAACGGTCTTTTGCTTCTTGCGAAACGGCCACATTGCGACACACCAGCCTTCACGTGTTGAACAACATCACCACCCCATCACCATGTTGGACTCGATCACCTTGCGGGCGCGTTCCAGATCGGTGCCGGTTTCGTGCATGTAGAGGCGGATGGCGTGGACCTTGTCGCCGTGCGCTTTCGACAGGCAATCGCGGGCCGTGTGGCAGACGTCGACCGGGCCGCTGATGCCCAGGGCGCTCTTGGAAATGACCCAGGTGTCGCGCGGGCGGCGAATCAGCCGGAGCACTTTTTCGGTGGGGTAGGCGTCGGTCACGACGGCGGCGGCCGCGTCCTGATCCTGGGCCCAGGTAATGATAATGTGCGACTCGGTTTCGACCTCGAAGAGCGGCATCGCTACGGTCCCCCCCAATTGGTTTTCAGACTAGACATCCCTGGGCAAGCTGCCTGAGTGCTCAAGTGACGGAGCACAGAGACGAGCGGATGCTCCCTAGACCGCATGGTAAAAGCCTCGGCGGCATTCGTCAACGCGTGGCGGACGGTCTGACGCACGCGATGGAAAACACTGGCTCCCCACGGCTAGCAAGATTGCTAAAATGCGTGTTTCCCGCATTTGGAGCACCCCCACTTGGCCAGCGCAGCCCCGATGCCGACGGCGCCACCCGCCTGGGACACCGTCGCGATCGTCGGCGTCGGCTTGATCGGCGGTTCGGTCGGCCGAGCACTGCTGGAACGCGGACTCGCAAAACAAGTCGTGGGCATCGGCCACCGGGCCACTAGCCTGCGAGCCGCTAAGAAAGTCGGCGCTGTCACATCGACCACCACGGACCTGGCGCGCGGCGTCGCGCGGGCGAATCTGGTGGTGATCTGCACGCCGGTCGAGCAAATCGCCGCGCAGGCGCTAGTTGCTTTGAATCATGCACCGGCCGGGGCGTTGATTACCGACGCGGGGAGCACCAAGCAACAAATTGTCGCCGCCGTGGAAAAGAAGCTACCGCCGGGCGGACGCTTCGTCGGCAGCCATCCCATGGCCGGTAGCGAAAAAAGCGGTCCCGGCGAAGCCCGGGCGGATCTCTTCGTTGGCCGCGCGGTGATCGTCACGCCGACAAAAAAATCTCCCGCCGCTGATACCGAAGCCGTCGGCGAATTCTGGGCGGCGCTCGGCGCGCGGGTGTTCATGATGTCGCCCGAGGCGCATGATCGCGCCGTCGCCGGCACGAGTCACCTGCCGCACCTGATTTCGGCCCTACTGGCGGCCGTGACGCGTAGCGAAGACGCGCCGCTCATCGCGGGCGGTTGGCTCGATACGACGCGCGTGGCCGGCGGCGATCCGGAACTCTGGCGACAAATTCTGCAATCGAACGATCAGCAAGTGCTGGCGGCCCTCGCGCAATTCGAAAAACAACTGACCTCGGCGCGCCGTGCGCTGGAACGCGGCGACGGCGCACGATTGGCGAAACTTCTGGCCCAAGGAAAGGCCGTACGCGATGCTTTGGGAAATTGATATCCACGCCGCCGCGGGGCACGTCGATCGCAACGCCGAACGCGTGCGCCACGACGCCCGTGATTTGGGACTCGGCGACGAACTCTCGGTCCACGCCGTCAGCGGCTATCTGGTCGAGGGCGCGATTGATCAGGCGCAGGTCGAACGGCTCGGCCGCGAGTTGCTGGCGGACCCCGTCGTGGAGCGCACGCACGTCGCGCGCGTGGGGGATGCAAGCCTCTCACGCCCGCCGAGCGACGGTCAACGTTTGATCCATGTGTTACCGAAGCCGGGCGTGATGGACCCCGTGGCGCAAAGTGCGCTCGGCGCGATGCTCGACGGCGGCTGGCAAGCGACGGCCGTGCGGACGCTCCGCAAATATTGGATCGGCGGCGCGGACGACGCGCAACTCGATCGTCTGTGCGCCAAGTTGCTGGCCAATGACGCCATCGAACAGGTGGTCCGCGGGCCGTTGTCGTTGGAGAAACTCGACGTCGGCACGAAGTACGTGATGCAACGCGTCGTCGTACCGATCCGCGAATTGAACGACGATGCGCTCGTGAAGTTGAGCCGCGAGGGGCAACTCTCGTTGTCGCTGGCCGAAATGCGCACCATTCAGGAGCATTATCGGGAACAACATCGCGAGCCGACGGACGCGGAATTGGAGACGATCGCGCAGACCTGGAGCGAGCATTGCAGCCACAAAACGCTGGCCGGCCGGGTGCGCTACCGCGGGCCGGAAGGGGAGCGGCTGTTCGAGAACATGCTCAAGGAGACGATCTTCGCGGCCACGCAGGAAATCCGCAAATCGCTCGGGGCGGACGATTGGTGCGTGAGCGTGTTCAAGGACAACGCCGGGGTGATCCGCTTCGACGAGCAGAACAACGTCTGCTTCAAGGTCGAAACGCATAACCATCCCTCGGCGCTCGAGCCGTACGGCGGCGCGAATACTGGTATCGGCGGCGTGATTCGCGATCCGCTCGGCACAGGGCTTGGCGCGAAACCGATCTGCAATACCGACGTGTTCTGCTTCGCCCCGCCCGATACGCCCGCCGATCAACTTCCGGCCGGCGTCCTGCATCCCAAACGGGTGATGAAAGGCGTCGTCTCCGGCGTGCGAGACTACGGCAACCGGATGGGCATCCCGACCGTGAACGGCGCGATCTACTTCGATCCGCGCTATCTCGGCAATCCGCTGGTTTACTGCGGCAACGTGGGCTTGATTCCGCGCGACAAATCCGACAAGGCGACACAGCCGGGCGACTTGATCGTCGCCGTCGGCGGCCGCACGGGGCGCGACGGCATCCACGGCGCGACGTTCAGCTCCATTGAGCTCACCAGCGACAGCGAGAGTCTTTCCGGCGGTGCGGTGCAGATCGGCAACGCGATTACCGAAAAGATGGTCGTCGACGTGATTCTACAAGCCCGAGATCGCGGGCTCTACAACGCGATCACCGATTGCGGCGCCGGCGGGTTTTCGAGCGCCGTCGGCGAGATGGGCGAAGAGATCGGCGCGGAAGTGCAGCTCGATCGCATCCCGCTCAAGTACGAGGGGCTGAGCTACACCGAAATGTGGATCAGCGAGGCGCAGGAGCGGATGATCCTGGCGGTGCCGGAGGCGAAGTGGGCGGAATTCCACCAACTGTGCGCGGCGGAATCGGTCGAAGCGACCGCGATCGGCACCTACGTTCCGACGGGGCGATTGGTGCTCAAGTATCACGGCGAGACCGTGGCCGATCTCTCGATGGAATTCCTGCACGGCGGCCGGCCGAAGGTGATCCGCGAGGCGACCTACACGCCAGCCGCGGTCGAACCATTGGCCGGAACCGCGATGTGGACGCGCGAGTATACGCACGATTTGCTGAATATCCTTGGGTCGCTCAACGTCGCCAGCAAGGAATGGGTGATTCGCCAGTACGATCATGAAGTGCAAGGCGGCAGCGTGATTAAGCCGCTCGTGGGCGTGACGAATTCCGGACCCGGCGACGCGGCCGTGGTGCGGCCGGTGCTTGGTTCGCAGCGTGGCATCGCGATCTCCTGCGGCATGAATCCGCGCTATGGCGACTTCGACACCTACCATATGGCGGCGAGCGCGATTGATGAAGCGATGCGCAATTGCGTGGCCGTCGGCGCGGATCCCGCGCGGATCGCCATTCTCGACAATTTCTGCTGGGGCGACACGAATCGACCCGAGACGCTCGGCTCGCTGGTGCGTGCTGCGCTCGCTTGTTACGACCTGGCCGTGGTGCTCGGCACGCCGTTTATCTCCGGCAAAGACAGCCTGAACAACGAGTTCAGCTATACGGATTCAAACGGCGATCGCCGCACCATTGCAATTCCGCCATCGCTCTTAATTAGCGCCATCGGCCAACTCGACGATGTCCGCCAGGCGGTGACGATGGACCTCAAGCGCGCCGGCAACCGGCTCTACATCGTCGGCGTCACGCGCGACGAGCTCGGCGGTTCGCACCTGGCGCTCGTGCGCGAATGGACCGGCGGCAGCGTCCCCGCGGTGGAACCAGCCCGGGCGCGCGCGACGTTCCAGGCAGTGCACCGCGCCATCAAAGCGGGGCTCGTCGCCTCGTGTCACGACTTGAGCGAAGGCGGACTGGCCGTCGCGGCGGCCGAGATGGCCTTCGCCGGTGGCCTGGGCCTGGACATCGATCTAAACCCCGTCCCTTGCGAGGGACAACTCGACGACATGGCCAAACTCTTCAGCGAATCGAACAGCCGCTTCCTCTGCGAAGTGTCGCCCGCCAAGCAAGCCGCGTTCGAAGCGGAACTCGCCAAAACGATCGAAGGCGAGGCGAACATCGCCTTCGCTTGCATCGCCGAAGTAACGCGCGAACCGATCTTCAAAGTCGAAGTCGCCGAAGAAGTGCTCGCGATCGACACCACGATCGCCGCCCTCGAAGAAGCCTGGAAAGCGCCGCTGCGCTGGTAACGCATTTCCAATTTGAACCGCGGAGGCGCTGAGATGCAGAGGTGAGAGTGGAGTTTGACCGCGAAATGCGCGAAAGAACGCGAAAAAAGTGCAGTACGGTCAACTCCATCAAGACATCACTGCCACTCCTCCTTTTCGCGTCATTTCGCGTATTTCGCGGTTAAACGCCTCTCCTCCGTGGTGAATTCAGTTCTGAGCTGGCTCCGAAAAGAACGTTGTCACTCGGTGCGCTCCGTCGTCGATGTAGCGGAGTGCGCTGTAGTGCCCGGCGTCGTACCAGTGGATTTCCGGCTTGCCGAACGCCTTCCAGAGGGCGTCGGTGCAGCTGGGCGGAATGACTTCGTCGTGTTGCGCGTTGAGCATCAACATCCGCCGTCCCTCGACGGGCCGCGCGTATTCCGCGGGATCGATCCGCTTGAGGATCTCGCAAAACGTCTCGCGCGTCCCGCCCTTGGCGAGCCAGTATTCGCGCGCTTTCGACATCTCCGGATTGTCCCACGTCACCTGGCCGATGCCTCCGCCGGCGAGCATCATGCAGACGTTGTTGAACCGCGGTTCCGCGGAAGCGGCTAAGCCCGCCGTGATGCCGCCCAAGCTGATGCCGAACACGCCGGTCTGCGCGGGGTCAATCTCATCTTGCGCGAGCAGCCACGCCCGCGCGCAGCGGATGTCGAGCACGGCCTGCCGCATCCCGGCGACGGTCACCTCGGGATCGAGCGAGATCATCCGCACATCGGCGCCCGGCTGCTGGCGCGGACCGTAGTACGGCATCTTCAAAAACAGCGCGCCGACGCCCTTGTGCGCAAGACTCCGCGCGAACAATCGCGCGAGATCGAAATCGCCCCCCAAGATATGTAACACAATCACGCCCGGATATTTGCCAGGCGCTGCGGGACGGAAGTACTCGCAATGCACGGTGTTGTTATTCGCGTGCGGCGTCTCGACCGGCGACGGAAACCGAACTTCGGAGATCGCGATCTTTCGTGACACGGTCCGCTGTGGAACTTGCTCGAAGGAAAATTGGCGCTGCTCGAGTTGGAACAAGTCGGGAAGTTCCGCTTCTGTAGTGGCGGGTGAAAATTCGACGTCACCGTGGCGAACTTTCAGTTCAGCGGCTCGTAGCGGCAAACATCCCACGGCAAGAAACAACGCGGCTGTCGTGATGAAGTGATTCATGCCGTCCACCGTAACACGGCGCTGGCATTCCGGGCAACTCAACTCGGTGGTCGGTCCCGTCGAAAGCAGCGGATCCCACACATCTCCCCCAGCTTGCCTTGCCTCGCCCGACCTCTCGCGGGTAATCTACCGCGCCTCGTACTCCGGCCGTCCCAGGTCGAGTGCCGGGCGGCGCACGTCGATACCTATCATTACGCCCTATTTCCTTTTCGCCAACGTTTCGTGCATGGATGCCAAAACGCAACTCTTGCCGCGTGTCTGCGTGCGCCGTTCCGCGGCGCTCGCGACTGGCTGTGCGTTGGTGATCGCGTCCGGCTGCCGGCTCCCGTGCTACGACGGCCCTTCCGCTAAGAACGTCCTCGCCAGCCGGCAACTCGTCCAGCAGGGCATGCGGGACATGGAACGGGGCGAATGGAACGGGGCGGAAAAACACTTCGCGACGGCGGTGAAGCAGTGTCCGGCCGATCACGAAGCCCATCGACTCTATGCCGAGACCCTCTGGAAGGCCGGGCGGCAGCAGGAGGCGTTGGTTGAGATCAACGAGGCCCTGCGGATTGCCGGCGACGACGAACAATCGCTCGTCCGACACGCCGAAATGCGGTTGGCCCGTTCGGAATTCGAACAGGCGCTGGACGCCGCCCGGCGGGCCCTGGACGTCAACCCGCAATCCGCCGACGCTTGGGCGGTTCGGGGCAAGATCTGGCAGACCAGCGGAGATTTGAGCCGCGCTGCCGCCGATTTCCATCAATCGCTCGGCCGAGAGCCTGGGCGGCGCGACGCCCTCGAATCCCTGGCGGAAATATATCGCCGCCAAAACGAGCCTCAACGGGCGCTGGCGAACCTGCGGGCATTGGCGGAAACCTATCCCGTCGACGAAGTGCCGAGGGAGGTGTTGGAGCAACAAGCCCAGGCGCTGTTGGCGCTTAATCGCCCGGCGGACGCCGCGGAACAACTTGCCGTTGCCTGCCGGCGCGGCGCACCGGTATTGCCGCTTTGGTTAGCGATGGCCGATTGCCAACTACAGTCCGGGCAAACCCAGGCGGCGCTGGTCACGTTGGACCAGGCTCAGGCTTTCTGGCCCGGCTCACCGGAGGTCGCCCAATTAGCGGCGAACCTCAACCGGAACCCGCGGACGCTGCTCACATCGCGCCCGTAGGCGGTGGGCGAAGCTATTCTTCGACCTGCACCATGGTGCGGCCCATGTAGTAGCCGCATTTCGGGCAGACCACGTGCGACGGGATCGCTGTGCTGCACTGCGGGCAGAAATGCAGTTGCTTCGGCGTCTTGAAATCATGCGCCCGGCGGGACCCGGTGCGGGCATTCGATTGCTTGCGTTTGGGTACGGCCATGGCTCGAGATTCCTGACAATTCGCGACCGCGGAAAGCCCCTCATCATAAGGCCGCCGCTTAGACTGTCAACCGCAGGAAAGCTCGGATGCAGCCGCAAATTGGCGAGATCAAATCCCAGGGAAGGCCCTCGAAATCTCAGCAAATGGTGCCGTTCTCGGGGACCTTCCCTGGGCTTATCTACGGAACAGGGCCAATACCGCTCCCCACCCTGGACGTTGGAGCGCCGCGGGCGATAAAATCCGCCGGTCCGGATCTGAATCCCCTCTATCGGAACCCGTCCATGAGCGCCGACGCCCGTCTGCAGGAATTGAAGCTCGAGCTGCCCCCCGCCCCCAAGCCGGTCGGGGTCTATAAGCCCTGCGTCGTGGTCGGCAACCTGGCCTACGTCTCCGGACACGGGCCGCTCAAGTCCGACGGCACGCTGATGACTGGCCGTGTGGGGGCCGACGCCGACAAAGACGCCGGCTACGCCGCCGCCCGGCAGACCGGCCTGGCAATCCTGGCCACGCTCAAGGCGTCGCTCGGCAGCCTGGACCGCGTGAAGCGGGTCATCAAGGTGCTCGGCATGGTGAACTGCGTCCCGGAATTCGAACAGCATCCGGCCGTGATCAACGGCTTCAGCGAGCTCTTCGCCCAAGTCTTCGGCCCGGACCACGGCGTCGGCGCCCGTAGCGCGGTCGGTATGGGCTCGCTGCCGTCGAACATCACAGTGGAGATCGAGGCGATTTTCGAGGTGGAGTAACGACGAAGTGTTCGGTCAGCGATTTTTCCGCGTGAAACGGCGCGGTAGAATCTAGGGAATGGTCCTACGTCAATCAGCAGTCGCCCTTGGACGTGCGCGATGATCAGCTACGAAGATCGACTCGCCTCGAACTTGGAGTGGGCCTTGACCGAAGGCAGCATTTTCTTCGAAGACCGCGGCGCGGTGCAAACCGCTTTGCGTCGCATTGCGCGGCGGCTCGAGGAACTTGGCATTTCCTACGCGATTGTCGGTGGGATGGCGCTGTTTACTCATGGCGTGCGACGTTTCACGGAGGACGTGGACATCCTGATTGCCACGGAGTCCCTGCAGCGCATTCATGATGAACTAGAAGGGCGCGGCTACGTCACGCCATTCGCGCGCAGCAAGAATCTCCGCGACACCGAACATGGCGTGCGAATCGAGTTCTTATTGTCTGGCCAATTCCCTGGCGATGGGAAACCTAAGCCGGTCTCGTTTCCGAGGCCCGACGATGTGTCAATTGAAGTGGATGGAATTCGCGTCATCAGCCTGCCGAAACTCGTTGAGTTGAAGCTTGCCTCCGGCATGACGAGTCAGCACCGTGCGAAGGATCTGGTCGACGTACAAGAACTGATTCGTGCCCGCCAACTGACGCTCGACTTCGCTTCACAACTGAATCCGTTCGTACGATCGCGATACCAGGAGTTGTGGCACGTCGTTCACAGCGGCGACCAACGCTTTCTTGTTGTTAGACCAGATTTGCGTGTGCTCGCGGCTGAAAACCCCGTCAGTAATCTGGTCGCGGAATGGCGTCGCACAGACGCGACGCTGGACGCCATGTTAAGCGATGGCGTTCAAGTCGACGACGACGCTAGCAACAGAACACGGACGCTCGTGCTCTTCACGACGGACGAGCACCTGGCGCGAAAGCATGGTCTACATCCGGAACAAGAATTCTTCTTGGACGGCGGATCGCAAGCGAGTTGAATGTATAGCGTTCAAAACCGCGGCCCGCTCGCCGTCCCGCGGCTCGGCGGCAAGTCCGCCTTGGGCTCCGGCTTCGCCGGCGCCGGATAGAGCCGGTCGCTCGGGAATAACTGCGATGGATCCGCCGGACTGTCGGGTTGAGTAGGCCGGGGGGATTGCACCCCCGGCCCCTCCAAGAACCGGACGTGAATTTCTCAATTCATCCGGCTCCCATCACTTGAGCCGCACGGGAACACGCCAAGTTTCCAGGGTA
>JALHLM010000132.1:0-4965 GCA_022844585.1 Pirellulales bacterium
GGTTCAAATCAACTCGGCTCCGCCCAGACGCGCACGTCGCCGTCTTCGTCGACTTCGACATGAATCAAGCTTGGCCGGCAGCAGACCGGGCAATCTTCGATGTACTCCTGCTCCTCGCCCGCCGAGAGGTCGATCGGCACGACGATTTCCTCGCCGCAGGCGTCGCAGATATAGCTGGCGTCGTCTTGCATCGTGGCTTCGAATTCAAGTCTCAGCGCGAAAATGTACGGCTAGCCACACGGTCGGCTCGTCGGGCGAAGTCCATTCCACGCGATGCCGCCGATGCGCGGGGATGTGCAGATAGTCGCCGGTACCTAGCTCGACTTCCCTGTCTTCGAATCGCAACCGCGCCGCTCCTGTGAGTAGCACGACCCATTCGACGTCGTCTTGGTTGTACCAAAATCCATCCGGCGAGACGTGCCCTCGCGAGACGATGCGCTCGATGCGAACGCCGTTGCCGCGCGCGAGGACTTCGACTAGCTCGGCAGGCAATTCTCCCGGAATGTCAGCATAGAGATTACTCATCGCTCTCGCCGACAAACTTAAATCGCGGTTTCGATTCGCCGTTCACCACGACTTGTTCCAGGAACATCGCCTTCGGCCGCACCCAGAGCCCGTGATCGCCGTAGTCTTGGCGATAGACGACGAGTTCTTCCTCAGTCTCGCTATGCCGCGCAACGCCGAGCACGATGTACTCGTTTCCTTTGTAGTGACGATAGCGACCGAGTTGCATGGGAATGAGTTGCGTCAGGTCGAGTGGGCTCTTAGTTTTCCACGAATCCCGGCGCGCGGCGGCCGGGGCCGGGGCGGTCCGTCAAAGCGTCGCCCAGGTCATTCCGCGCCTCTTCGGCGTAGGCCAACAGTTTTTCGACGACGTCCGGGTGTTGCGCGGCGACATCGCGCGTTTCGGCGAAATCGTCCACGAGATGATAAAGCTCCGGCTCGTCGATCAAACGCAACTCATATCGGGAGGGCTTGCCATCTCGTCCGCCTGAGCGGCCGGCCAACGAAATGTACTCGTGCGGGAAATACAATTTCCAATCGCCGCTCGATACGGCCTGCAGCTCGTTGTGGCGGTAATAGAAGTAGAGCACTTCGTGCGGCGACTTCGCGTCTTTCTGTCCGGCCAGCAGCGGCCAGATATCGAGGCCATCAATTCTCGCCTTCGGCAATTCCGCCCCGGCAAGCTTCGCGACGGTCGGTAGGATATCGATGGTCATCGCCGGTTCCGCGCAGATATGTCCGGCGGGAATCTGTTTTGGCCACCGCGCTAAGAATGGTACGCGCACGCCACCTTCCCATACGGTCCCTTTGCCTTCGCGCAGACCGCCGGTGGCGCCGGCGTGATCGCCGTAACTGAGCCAGGGGCCGTTGTCGGAGGAAAATAGCACCAGCGTGCGCTCGTCCAGCCCGTTTCGCCGCAGCGCCGCGAGGATCTCGGCGACCGACCAATCGATTTCTTCCATCACGTCGCCGAACGTGCCGGCGTTCGATTTGTCTTGATAGCGATCGCTCACGTAGAGCGGCACATGCACCATGCTATGTGGGACATACAAGAAAAACGGCCGCTCGCGGTTGCGCTCGATGAAGCTCGTTGCATGCTCGGTGTACCAGGTGGTGAGTTGGCGCTGATCTTTCGCCGTGACCGCCGGAATCTTGACGCGCTCGCCATCGAACAGCGGCAAGTCCGGATAGCCGATCTCCTGGTCGGGATGGGCCGCCTTCTCCGCCAAGAAGTCGGGGTGATACGGCCACATATCGTTGGAATACGGCAGGCCGAAATACTCGTCGAAGCCATGCCGCGTCGGCAGGAACTGCGGCTGATGACCGAGATGCCATTTGCCGTAAATGGCCGTGGCATATCCGCGTGACTTGAGGACTTCGGCGAGCGTGGTTTCGTCGTCATGAATCCCGAAGCGGGTTTGAGGGGTGAGCGCGCCATGGAAGCCGACCCGATTCGCGTAGCAGCCGGTCAACAACGCGGCGCGCGAGGCGGAGCAAACCGGCTGCGCCGTATAGAACCGCGTGAAGCGAGCCCCCTCGGCGGCCATGCGATCGAGATTGGGCGTGCGGTAGTTTTTCGCGCCGTAGCAGCCCAGGTCGCCGTAACCGAGGTCGTCGATGTAAATCAACACGAGGTTGGGCGTTGGGACCTCGGCCGCCGGGCAACATGCGGCGAGACTCAATAGCGCAATGACTGCCCACAATGGGTGGCTTGCACGAGCTTTTGACATGATGATTACCGCCTGCTTGTTCGGGATTCGACGCCGCCCAGCATACGCGAACGCGGCGTGCCGACCAAGCCGCGCGGGTTCCATATGGACGCAAACGAGCAATCGATTTGCGCAGCGAACTATTCGCATCCGCCGGAGTTTTCAGCGATAATGAGTGGCGACTTGGCGCAACAGGCACAGGGAACAAGGCAACTGGGATGAGATTTCAGGCGGCGGTGGTGTTGGTTTGCCTTTGGGCAAGCGCGGCGGGGGCGCAGCAAAAATCCCTGGTCATTGGCATCGACGGGCTGCGGGCCGATGCGCTCGATCTGGCCAACACGCCGTTCATGGACAGTCTGATCGACGGCTCGTTCGGCTTGGGAACGTTCCACGGCGCGTACAGCAATCAGGCGCAGTCCGAGGACATCACCGTTTCCGGGCCGAATCATTCGAGCATGTTGACCGGCGTCCATCGCGACCGGCATGGAGTGACGGATAACTCGTACTCCGGAATCAACTTCAATCGCTTCCCGGACTACCTCTCGCGCATTGAGGAGGCACATCCGGAGTGGAACACCGTCCGCCTGATGACCTGGACCTCTGGGCACAACGCGATGCCCACGGGCGCGGACTACGCGATCAACAGCAGCGACGCAGGGAACTCTTCACAGCTCGCGCAACTGCTGAGCGGCAATCACCCTTCGATCAACGCCGACCCCGACGCGATTTACTTGTTTCTGGATGACGTCGACCTCGCTGGGCACAGCAACGGCTTCTGCGGCGTGCGCGCCGACTGTCCGGCGTACTTTCAAGAGATCGAACAAGTCGACGGGCAAATCGGCCAGGTGTTGAGTGCGCTGAGCGCGCGGCCGAATTTCGACGTGGAGGATTGGCAGATCGTGATCACCTCCGATCACGGCGGCAATCCCGACGGCGGCCACGGCGGCGGCACGCCGGAGAAGCGGACGATTCCGTTCCTGGTCAGCGGGCGCAACGTCGCGCCCGGTACGCCGTTTCCCGCTCCGCGCAACGTCGACGTGGCCAAGACGGTGCTCACGCATCTGGGCGTGGCGATCTCCAGCGACGTGGACGGACACGCAGTTGGCGTAACTCCAACGGCGCCGCCAGCGACCGTGCTCGGTGCGAACCTGGTCTTCAATGGCGACGCCGAGTTTGATCGCGCCATGTCCGTACCAGGACCGGATCAATACGCCAGCGGTTGGGTCGATCCCGACGTCGGCGGGATGACCGTGTTTCGCGGCAATCTCGTCAGCAATGTTTTCTCCGGCGGACAGATCGGCGCGAGCGCCATGCGACAGACGATCGACCTGACCGCCGCGACATCTCAAATTGACGCCGGTGGACTGCATTACGTCTTGTCGAGCGATCTGGGCGGCGTCGGTTCGGAAGCCGACAACATGCGACTGACCGCCACGTTCATCGGCGCGAATGGTGCGGTGCTCGGCGTCGATCAACTCGCGCCGGTGTCGACGGCGGAACGCGGCAATGTAACGAAGGCAATCGCGCGGCAATCGAGCTTCGGAGTGCCGGTCGGGACGCGGAGCGTGGAGTTGGAGTTGTCGGCTTCGCGCGTCGTGGGTTCGACCAGCGACGGCTTCGCGGACAATATCTCGTTGGTGTTTGCGGAAGGCGCGTTGCCGTTTCCGTCGCGCCCGCAATTGCAGTCGGGATTGGTCACGTATCTGCAATTCGAAAACGACTACCGCGATAGTTCCGGGCAGAGCGATGGCGCGACGGTCGGCGCCGGTTCGCCGCAGTTCATCGACGGGCGTTTCGGACGCGGCGTGGCGATCGACGGCGTCGGCGAACATCTCACGCTCGGTGCGCCGGACAGTTTGCAATTTGGCGAAGACACCGATTTCACCGTGGCCTTTTGGCTGCGCAGCGCCGGCAACCAAACTGGCGATCCGGCCATCATCAGCAACAAGGATTGGGATTCCGGTCAGAATCCCGGCTGGGTGATCGCCTATGAGAACAATGGCAATGACATTCAAGTCAACGTCGGCGACGGCGTGCTGCGCTCCGATATTGACGACTTGGAAACCACCTCTGGCCTCTGGGAGTTCGTGGCCGTGACGTTCGATCGCGACGGCGCGATGACGCTCTTCACCGACGCCGACAACGACGGGATCCTGAACAGCATCGGCATCACCGGCGGGCAGACTTCGCTCGCCGCAATTGGAAATCTCGATACGCCGTTCGGCCTCGCGGTCAACATCGGCAGCGACGGCACCGGCGCATATGCCAGCAACCTGAGAGCGGACCTCGACGATCTCGGCATCTGGCGCCGTGCGCTGAGCCGCATTGAAGTCGAGATGCTCTGGAATCACGGGCAAGGCGCGGAGTTGGCGACGTTGATCGGCGAGAGTCTCGTTCCCGGCGACGTCGACGGCGATGGCCTCGTCGATCGCGCCGACTACCTGATCTGGAACAACCATGTTGGCTTCGACAACGGCGTCGGCAAAGGAACGCTCGCCACGCTGGCCCTCGGCGACGTCGATCAAGACGGCGACGTCGATCTCAATGATTTTTCCATGATCGCCACGAATGTCTCGAACGGCGCGGCACTTCCTGAACCGGGCGCGCTGGCGCTCGCCGCGAGTTGCTCACTCGCGCTGCTCGGATTCATCCGTCGCGCGAAGCGTTAGCGCAATCGCGCGCATTCTCCGTTAGAGCCGGAAGCGTCAGCGCCCGGAGGGAATCGGTAGCGACGTCTTTCTCGAACTCACTC
>JALHLM010000132.1:4975-12471 GCA_022844585.1 Pirellulales bacterium
CCCTTTAGCGCCGCACGCGACCGCCCCGGGTGGGATTCGTTAGCCACTACTTCCACCGCCGCGCTCCGGGCGCTGACGCTTCCGGCTCTAAGGGTTCGCGCCAACGCGTTCGGTGATCCGACTTCGCAGAAAACTTTTTCCGAGAGCTCTTTCGGCGTTACGACGCCTGTAGTAAATTGCCGCTTACGACGACTGTCGTAAGGAGGCCCGCATGGCGCGTCACGATTCGAAACCATCTCCGACGGTACGGCTGACTCCCGCCGAGATGGAGTTGTTGCAAATCCTTTGGAATCGCGGCCCGGCTAGCCTTTCGGACGTGCATGGCGCGCTCGAACGGCCGCTCGGCTACACCACGGTGCAGACCCGGCTGAACCGCATGCAGGCCAAGGGCGTGGTCGAGCGCGGCGACGAGCGCCCGGCGCTCTATCGCGCGTTGGTCGCGCCGCGCGACGTCGCGGCGGGGGATCTCAAGCTGCTGATGAAAAACGTCAGCGGGGGGAGCGTCGTCCCGCTGGTCGCCCAATTGGTTCAGGACCGTCGGCTCTCCGCGGCCGAGATTGCGGAATTGAAATCGTTGATCGCCGCCGCTGAACGACGTTTGCATTGAACGACTCGTCCACCGCGAGGAATCGCCATTATGTTCCCCGGCACTTCCGAATGGCTGCCAGCGATGATTCGCGGCACGGTGTTGCTCTCCGCCGCGGCATGCGTCGTCGGCGCGTTGATCTGGGCGCTCCGTATTCGGGCCGCGAATTTGCGATGGCGAGCCTGGTTCGCGGTCCTCGTCTGCGGACTTGGCTTTGTGCCCCTTACGGTGCGACTGCCATGGCGCGTAGTCAGTGCGCCGCCTGCTTCAAATGCAGACCGTGTCGCGGAAGTCGCGCCGCCGCGCAACGTAGAACTCAACACGTTGCCGGAGGAACAGGAGTCGCCGATCACGGATGTGGCGGACGATACGGAGTTCGAACCAATCGATGAGCTTGATATTCCCGCGACGAAAGCTACCTTGCCACTTCCTCCAGTAGCAGAAGCCGCATCGAACGAGCCCAGCGCCAACCCAAGATGGCCTCGCGTGTTGCTCGGCGTATGGCTAGGAGGCATGATCGCCATCTTCGCGCGCGGTGTTTGGCGGTACTCGCGATTTCTCCGCTCGCTGCGGCACTGCGTAGCCGCGCCGGGTGAATGGGCCGACGCCTGGCGCAAACTTCGCGACGAAGCGCGCGTGCGGCGCGACGTGCCGATGTTGGTCGGCGAACACTACGGCCCCGCGCTCTGCCGACTGTCGCGCGGGTATGCCCTCGTCGTGCCGCGGGCGATGTGGGAGCGTACGCCCGCGAATGCGCGGGACGTTATTCTCCGGCATGAATTGGCGCACTACCTGCGCAACGATCTGACCTGGTCGCTGATCGCCCGTTGGTTGGCCGCGCCGCACTGGTTCAATCCGCTCGCGCACCTCGCGGTGCGGCGATTGGACGAAGCCAGCGAATGGGCCTGCGACGACGCCGCCACCGGCGGCCAGGCCGAACGACAATTGCTGCTCTCAAAAGCCTTGCTCGAACTGTCCGAATCATCCGAAGCCAACGGCGCGATGCAGGCCGCCGCGAGCGGAAACGTGCTGGCCCTGCGCATTCGACGTTTACTTGAACCGACTTTGCTGAAGGAGCGAACCATGAAACGCGTGTTAGTTGCCACGGCATCGCTACTTTGCCTCATCGCCGCCGGCGTGCGGTTCGAACTGGCGGCGCAGGAGGCCAAGCCGTTCGTGGAAGCTGCGACGAAACCGGAAGTTGCGACTCCGAGCGCCGAAACGGCGCCGGCCTACGTCATTGAGCCGCCGGATGTGCTGCTGATCGATTCCGTCAAGCTGGTGCCCAACGCCCCGCACATGTTGGAGCCTTTGGATACGTTTTTCATCCAAGGCACGGGACTGCTGCCCGAAGAACCCCTCGCGGGACAATTTGCGCTCGAACCAGGCGGACGCGTGAGCCTAGGCGCCGTGTATGGCGCCCTCTCGCTCAATGGCTTGACTCTGGAAGAAGCTCAACAAGCGATCGCCGAACATCTGCAGAAGACGGTCGGCATTCGCAGTCCGGAAATCGGAGTGCGCCTCGTCGCTTCCGCCGGGGCTCAGCTCATCAGCGGGGAACATTTGGTCGGGCCCGATGGCAATGTCAACTTAGGCTCGTATGGCTCGGTCGGTGTCGCGGGCAAGACCATCCAGGAAGCGCGCGAAGCCATCGAGGCACACTTATTGGAGCAGGTGGATGAAGTCAAGATGTCGGTCGACGTGTTCAAGTACAATAGCAAGTTCTGCTATATCATCCTGGAAGATGACGCATCCGGCGACCAGGTCGTCAAGTTGCCATTGAACGGCAACGAAGCCGTGCTGGATGCGTTCGCCTTGGCCACGGAGAACACGGACGTGCGCATCGGCCCGCGCACCGAGGTTTGGATTGCCCGCGCTGGAAACAACGGCTCGGACCAGATCCTGCGCGTTGAACTGCGCAAGATCATGCGTGGCGATGCTTCGGCGACGAACTGGCGGCTACGACCGAACGACCGGTTGGTGATCTCGCAACCACTCAAGAAATGATTTCCAGTAATGGGCGACCTCCCATGATTCGTGCCTACGCCATGCTCTACCAGACGCTATCAGCGACACGTCAACTCTGGCATTCCGCCCCGTGGTAGGCCGGGTTTTATGTCGAGGCGCGGGGGCATTCGTTGCGCGATCGTATTGGGCGGTTGCTGGAGCCTGAGACACGAAAGGATCATGCGATGCGCAAGTTCGCGTTGATGGCAGCGGTGTTGGCGGTGGCGCTCGCCGGCTGGGTGCGCGTGCAACTCGTGGCGGTGGCGCAGGATGACGCGGCAACCGATACGGCGATTGCCGCTCCCGAAGCGGCGGCCGTCCAATCGCCCGCCGGTCCGCCGACGAAAGTGCCGCGCGAGCAATTGACTTACGATGGGAAGCGGTTTGAAGACTATCAAGCGATTCTTGGCCAGGAGATCGCCCCAGACCGACGCGCCGAGGCGATTCAAGCGCTGACCGCGTTTGCCCCTTCCGGTTACGCGAAGGAGGTCGCCGAAATCATCCTCGCGGAGATGAACAGTTTCGACAAGCGGCGTCTGCAGGATGCCCGGACCAACACCTTGCAAGGCGCTTGTTACGTCGGCCTCGCCGAAATCGAAGCGGAAGTCGCCCGACCGCTCATCATTCAGGCCATCAAAGAAGGCGGTTTTGGCGCGAAGTATCTGGCGTTGCAAGCAGTGAGGGACGCCCACGCCGGTAAGGAGATGACCGCGGTGCTGGTCGCGACGTTGCAGGATGAATCGCTCTGGCCTGCGAACCGCATCCTCGCTTTGCGCGCCCTCGAACGGTCCGATCGTCGCTTCGAGCACCACTGGGCCGCCGTCCGCGCGGCGGTCCTGTCGCCGAGTTCCACCGAGAACATGCGGGAAATCGCCGTCAATTCGATTCTTAGAGAGCCCAGCGATACCGACGAATTCCTGGATCGCTACGCTAGCGAATTCGCTGTGCCGGTTGCGTTGGATGCGATCGAGCGCGGCGACTATCAGGGAAAAGCGATCGCCGAAAATGTGATTGTCTTTTTGCACCGCGAGCCAGATGTCGTGTTGGAGCGTGTACTCAGTTGGCTCTCGTCGGCGGATCGCCCTGTGAGTGATCAGCAACTCGAACGTGTGCTGCCCGAGCCGGGGCAAGTGATTCCCTGGTTAGTCACGCGCTTCGATACGGCGGACGAACCGCAACGGAGGGCAATTCTGCGATTGATGCGCGAGCAACTGCAGCAGCAGTCTTGGACGATTCCGTTGCGGTCCGAAATCGATAGCGACGACGTGTTCACGGTGGGCATGAAGTTCCTCGGGAGTGTCGCCGCTGGCGAAGGTGCGACACTCGCCGACGACGCCAGGTTTCACCTTGGCGCTTTAGCCACTTCGTTGCGCCCGCGTGCCGGAAAGGAAATGGTCGACATCGAGCTCAACAAAGTCGTTCCAGATCGCAACGAGGCCTGGCTCATAAGAATCCATGAACGGCTCGAAGCGGAGAAACGCGTCGAACAGAAGGCCGCTCAGCGTGCGCAGCAGAATCGAAACGCGCGCCGTCAACTGCAGTGACGCGGGCGATCCTCAAGCCAGCTGAACCTCTCTTAGCGTCACGAGGCGCGCAAGCAAGGCAGCGCCGTCGACGCGCGTCAAAATCCATCATGATATTAGTTTGACACGTTCGACAGCGTTTGGCATAACTTGCGGGCACAGCCTGGCGAACGGCGATGGCTTGCCGGTCGTGGTTGGCTGGCTCCTATCTAAGGTTTCACACCATGCCTGACCCGAAGAAGATCAAGAAGCTTGAGGCGGACATCAAGAAGCGCGAAGAGGGGATCGAAGCCACGCAGAAACTGGCGAAAAAGTGGAACAAGCTCACCGGCCCCATGACGCCGAAAGATGAGCAGGCCTTGGCCAGCGGCGCCCACGGCACGCATGGCAAGGTGACCTACGAGAAGGCCGTCAAAACCCTCGAAACGAACATCGACCAGGCCAAGAAGGAAGTCGAGAAGGTGAAGAAGGAACTGGAAGCTGCGCGGAAGTAGGCCGTCCCGCGCGACGCTCGCCGAGCTGGGACACGTGTCCCAGCCCTGCCGGCGGTGACGTCATGGCGCGCATTTCTGAGTGAGACCCTGGCGCCCGTAGTTGGGCGGGATGCGGCGCGGTCATGATCCGCGCCCATCCCGACGGCGCTTGGGGGCACCTCCCGCCGACTTTTCACCGTCCGCGGTAGCTTCGCCGCCCGGTTTTTCGGTCTCCTGAGCCTGCCGGAACCGGGTTGGGGCCAGAAAGGGCTCGTCCAGGCGGGCGGATTCCAGAAAAAAGCTTCTCTCCGCATCTTCCTTCGTTTATTCTGGAGGATCAGTGCAGCCCGGAATTCCAGGGAACAGGAGGGAAGTCCACATGCGTCGGATTACACAGACACTCGTGGCGGCCGCTTGCGGCGCCGTCGTGCTGAGCGTTGCGCTCGCCCAGGCGGCTGAGCGTAAGCCGGCCAAGCCCAAGTACGGGGAATTTAACCCCGCACATCAGACGGTCGACATGTTCGCCGCCATCGAGGCGGGACAGATCGAGGTCAAGTTCATTCATAAGGACTCGACCGCCGGCCGCGTGATGATCGAGAACAAGAGCAAGGAGCCGCTCAACGTCAAACTGCCGGAAGTCTTCGGTACCGTGCCGGTCTTAGCTCAAGGCGGCCCTCCAGGCGGCGGGCGCGGCGGGGGTGGTGGCGGCAACAGCAACAGCAATAGCGGCGGCCAGAACCAGTCCGGCGGCGGCGGCTTTGGCGGTGGTGGCGGTGGTTTGGGCGGTGGCGGTGGCGGTGGCTTCTTCAACGTCGCGCCGGAAAAAGTTGCCAACCTAAAAGTGCCAACCGTTTGCTTGGAGCATGGCAAAGACGAACCGCGCGCGGCGATCCCCTACAAGATCGTTCCGCTCACCGAAGTCAACTCCGACGCGCGGCTGGCCGCGCTGTTGAAGTCGTTCGCGGAAGGCGAGTGCGATCAACGCACCGCGCAAGCCGCGGCCTGGCATTTCACGGACAAGATGAGCTTCGAAGAATTGGCCGCCAAGCGGATCGAACGGATCGGCGGGGCGAGCTACCCGTACTTCAGCGAGGCCGAAATCCGCGGTGCGATGGCCATGGCCAGCGCGGCGACGATCGCGGCGGAAGAAGCTGCGAAGAGCAAGGAATCGCCGTCGTTGAGCAAGGCGCCGGAGACCTTTGAGGTTTCGCGCACAGCCGAATAAGGCTCAAGCGAAAAACACAGCAACTTTAGCAGGCCCGGCGGATTCGCCGGGCCTGTTTTATTGAAGCCACTCGCCGACTCGCGAAACGCATCGAAAGCTGCTAATCTGTTGTTGGCCCGCCGCGGCCGCCGTAACGTCCCGCCTGCCTGCTGCACTGGAGACCGTCCCATGACGCACCACTTCTCCCGGCGAACCTTTCTGCGTGGCTTGGGCGTCACGATGGCGCTGCCGTGGCTGGAATCGCGTAACGTCTGGGGAGATGAAACGACCGCGGCGCGCGAGCCTGGTAGTTCCGCTCCGGTGCGATTGGCGGTGCTCTTCGCCGGCAACGGCTTCCATAGCAAAGAATGGTGGGCCGAAGGAACCGGCAGCGAGATGCGGCTCGGCAAAGTGCTCGCGCCGCTGGAGAACTTCCGCGAGCGAATGCTGTTCATCCGCGGCCTGCAAAACGCGGAAGCTCTGAAGGGCAACATCCACAGCTCTCAGACCGGCAACCTCCTCTCCGGCGCGCCGCTGGCCGCTGGCGGCGAGATTCGCTCCGGCACGAGCATCGATCAACTCGTTGCGCAGCGCTACGGCCACTCCACCAAGGTGCCGAGCCTCGTGTTGGGCTGCGAGAAATCGAACCCGTCGGTGCATAAGAACTACTCGATGATCTACAGCTCCCACATTTCGTGGAGCTCGCCGACGACGCCGACGCCGTTGGAGTTGTATCCGGCGTTGGCCTTCGACCGGCTGTTCAAGGACGACGTGCAGCAAGGCGATCAAAGCGTGTTGGACGCTGTGCTGGCCGACGCGCAGGATTTCCGCCGCAAGATTTCTCGTGCGGATCAGCAGAAGTTGGACGAGTACCTCGACTCCGTCCGCGAAGTCGAGCAACGCATCGACCAGGCCGGCAAGCGCGGCGAGTTCCAAGGCTGGCGTCCCACGCTCGACGCCCCCAACATTCCGCGCCCCGCGGACGGCATTCCGCAGGATATCGCCGAGCATATGAAGCTGATGTGCGACATCCTCGTGCTCGGCTTCCAGACCGACACGACGCGGGTTTGCACGCTCAAGCTCAACAATGACCACAGCTCGCTGCGGTTCCCGCACCTGAACGTCGACTACATGATTCACCACCTGTTGTCGCACTCCGACACGGAGGACTGGCTCAAGGTGAATCAGTTCTTCCTGGAGCAACTGGCCTACGTCGCCCGGAAGCTGGACGCGATTCAGGAGGGCGAGCGGACGGCGCTCGACAACTCGATGATCCTGTTCTGCTCCAGCATGCTGACCGGCGGCCACGACGCGACCAATCTCCCGACCGTGCTGCTGGGCGGAGCGGGCGGGCAATTGGAAGGCGGCCGGGTGATCGACTACCGCGAAAAGTCGAACCGCCAGATGTGCGGCCTGTACCTCTCGATGCTCGATAAATGCGGCATCCAGGCCAACCAATTCGGCGACGCGACGGAGCGGATGCCGGAGGTCTGATCGGCGGCGTTACCGTTTGCCCAGCCGGCATTTTTCACGCTCCGCAACTAGGCCCCGCTCGGGTCCCGGGTTATTATCATAAGCTCCGGCCGCGGCGGCTTCGTGCGCGGCGGGAGTCCCTCCAGAAGCCCCGTTTCGCCGAAGCGCGATCGCCGATCGTGCCTGGCGACGGTTCTCGTTCTGTTTTCGCCGCCCCACCCACCGTGAGT
>JALHLM010000133.1 GCA_022844585.1 Pirellulales bacterium
GAAGCGGCGACGGCCCGCGGTTATCACGGTACGTTCGGCGTAGAGGTGACCGTGCAGGACGGCACGATTCAACATTTCGTGCGGCGTTTGGAGCGGAGAGAGCAATAGGACACTCGGAATAACGAACGCGGAGCGATTCTGACGCTGAGCGTCGTTTGGCTGAATAACTTGGGTATCGTGGGAGCCTGGCGGCAGGCATCTTGACGGGCCCGTCGGAGAGCATCGCGGATGCTTTTCGACGGGCCCTTTTTTCGTTTTCAGAGCAATCGCTGAAAGGTCGCGCGATGAGTGAAGCGCTGTTGGAGTATTGCGACTCGCGGGGAGTGGATTTGCGAGTCGACGCCGACGCCGGCCTGTTGCGGGGCGTGAAGGTGCTGGGCTTGTCGTCGCGGAACGGGCGGGTGTATCCGGCTGAGACGTTGTTGAAGGCGATGCCGCTCTACGAGGGGGCGAAGGTCAACGTCAATCATCCCGCGGGGAATCCGACCGGCCCGCGCGACTATCGCGATCGGATGGGCGTGATGCGGAACGTCGCCACGCGGCCCGAGGCGGGTTTGTTCGCAGACTTTCATTTCAATCCCAAGCATCCGCTCGCGGAGCAACTCGTCTGGGACGCCAAGCACGCACCGGAGAACGTCGGGTTCTCGCACAACGTGCAGGCCAAGCTGGCGCGGCGCGGGCAAGAATGGATCGTCGAAGAGATTTTGCAGGTGCAGGGAGTCGACCTGGTTGCCGATCCGGCGACAACGCGCGGTCTCTTCGAGCAATTGCAAGCGACGTCAAGCGGTCTGGTGTGGGGCGAACTCTCACAGAACCTGCTCAAAGCGCATCGACCGGACCTGGTCGAAGAATTGGTGCGGCCGCTGCGCGAGGAACTCTCGGCGTCGCGCCAGGAGGCGGAACAGCTGCGGCTCAAGGACGTGGCGCAGGAGCGCGAACGAAGAATCCGCTGCCTGTTACGTGAACATGGCTTGCCGGATCCGGAAGCGGAGACTCCCTGGGCCAAGGCGCTGGTGAGCGAATCGTTCTGGCGTTCGCTGCTCACAGCGCCGGACGATGCGTCGTTGGCTCGGCAGATCGCCGAGCGGGCGCAGCTCTTGGAGCGCGTCGGCGGTTATCGACCGACGGAATCGCGACGTTACGCCGGACCGCGGTCGCGCGATCAGTATCAGGTCGACATGACGTTTCATGCGGAGTCCAACGCGGAGGCGTTCGTGCGAGCCATTACCTAAGGCCGTGCGTGCTGCGGCGACTTCACGTAGTTACACCTATTTTACCTACTCTTCTGGGAGCTCCCCATGTCCGATGTGATGCGTTGGCGATATGGCGATACGAATCCAGTGACGGCGCCTGTCGATTCGGCGACGGTGATTGAAATCGGCGACCTGGTGTATTTGGAAGTTGACGACGCGCGGCCCGCCTCGTCGCAAGCGGACCTGGGTACCGAAGCGCAGAACCAGGAAGGCTTTCACGACAAGTTCCTCGGCGTGGCGATGCAAGCCTCGCGCAACGGCGACATCGCGCCGATTCGCGTGGCCACAACTGGCGTGTTCGAGTTCATCACCGCGCCGGCCACTTACGAACTGGGCAACCTCGTCGGCCTGGTCGGCGCGACGACATTGGCGGACCAGGACGTCAAGTTGGTCGCCACGGAGAACCTCGCCGTTGGCCGCGTAGCCAAACGACTCAACCCGGCGGGGACGTCGGTGCTGGTGGAGATCGTCAGCACAGTACTACGCGGCGGCCCGCAGGCAATGGCTTAGAGAGTTTTCAGTGTTCAGTTTTCAGTTTGTTCGTGCTTCGGTTAGGAGCTTGTCTCCACTGAACGCTGAAAACTGAAAACTTCAAACTAACACCGTTCACAGATCGACACTGGGGTGAAATCGTGATCCGATATCGTGAATTGAAGCGGCGGTAAGAGTTGGATGGTCCGGCGAAGACTGTCGGGCATTTGGCCGAGGCGCTTGAGAAGGAGCAGTTGCGGGCGGACGATTTCAGTCTGCGCGATCTGGCCGAGGCGCTCGTGCCGTCCGGCCCTGAATGGGTACGTTCGCTCGATCCGCGGAGCGCGGCCGGCGTGCGTCTGTTGGAAAACAACGACCGCGTCGACGTGACGGCGTTCTTGAACGTCGCCAGCCAGGTCATCTATTCGAAGATTCTCGAAGCGTACCGGCAGGACGCATTCGTCGTGTCGCGGCTGGTCGAGACGATCCCCACGCGACTCGACGGCGAGAAGATTCCCGGCATCTCGCGGCCCGAGGACGCCACGGCGCCGATTCATCCTGGCATGCCGTATCCGAACGTCGGTTTCGGCGAGGACTACATCGAAACGCCGTCGACGACCAAGTACGGTTTGATCATTCCGGTGACGCGCGAGGCGATCTTTTTCGATCGCACGCACCTGGTATTGAGCCGCGCGGCCGAAGTCGGCGAGATCCTGGGGCTCAACAAGGAAAAGCGGCTGCTAGATTTGGTGCTGGGCATTGCAAACAACTACAAGTGGAAGGGTACGACTTACAACACGTACCAGTCGACGACGCCTTGGATCAATTTGAAGGCGGGCAACGAGCTAGTCGACTGGACGGACGCCGACGCCGCCGAGCAACTCTTCGCCGATATGACGGATCCGGGGACGAACGAACCGGTGCTGATCAAAGCGAACACCGTGCTGGTGATGCCGGCCTATCGGCACGCGGCGCATCGCGTGTTCAGCGCGCCGCAGATTTCGTATACCACGGGCGGCGCCACGGAAACCACGGTGGCGAATCCGTTCACGAACTACCAGGCCTTCGAGAGCCGACTGGCGTATCGTCGCATCGTGGCGAGCGGCGTCTCCACGGCGGAAGCGAAGAAGTGGTGGTTCATCGGCGACTTCAAACGGGCGTTCGCCTATACGGAGAACTGGCCGATCACGGTCACGCAATCGGCGGCCAACAGCGAAGCGGATTTCAACAATGACATCGTCGTCCGCTTCAAGGCCAGCGAACGCGGCGCCGCGGCGGTGATCAACCCGCGATACGTAGTGAAGAACACAGGGTAAGGCGAGCAGGAACGCACGTGGGGAAGCGAGGCGCTTGGTCTGGCCTCCTTCCCCTTCTGTCCGGTCCCAGCCTCATCAGCTTCCTTACACACTATCCCCGCACAAGGTCTCTCCATGTCTCGCATTGGCGATGAAACGGTTCACGGTTTCGATCATGGGCGGAAGAGTTCCGTCGGTACGACGGCCGTGCAATTGAGTGCGACGTCGTATCGCGCCACGAAAGGCGTGCAGATCAAAGCCGACGCGGCGAATGCCTCAACGGTGTACGTCGGTAACGCTGATATCACGGCGGACACGGCCGACGCCACGGACGGATTTCCGCTCGCGGCCGGCGAAGGGTTATTCGTGCCCGTCGACGACGTGAACAAGGTCTACGTTCGTGGCGGCGCCAGCGGGCAGAAGGTGTTCTGGTTCGCGGTGTAGCCAAGATGCCAATTCTCCAGGATTCATCTGCTACACCTACTACTTCACCTACTTTTACTTCACCTGCTTTCCCATGCCGCGCTCCGCCTTTTACCTACCGCCCCGGGATATGACGCGCCGTGGTTGGTCCGCTAAACGCGGGTTCTCGCCCACGGAACTGCCGGGACTGCGCCTCTGGATTGATGCGCAAGCGGCGACGCAAGTGTTGCAATCCGGATTGACGCCAGCGACCAACGGCACGCAGGTGGTACGCGTCGTGGATCGCGCACAGGCCCTCCAGTTCGACGAGGTCGGTGGTTCCGGACCGACGTTGATCGACAACGGGACGGGCGCCAATCGACGGCGCTGCCTGCGGTTCAACGGTAGTTCCCAATACTTGCGCCACGCCGGCACGATGTCGACCGCCACCGCGGGCGAAGTGTTCGCGGTGCTGCGGCCCACCAAGACGACATCCGGCACTTGGGTGCCGTTCTGCTCGTGCGACGAGGCCGGCGCGGCGTTTTTGTGGTATCTGGCTCATCGCGTCAGTGCGGGGACCACGGAGTATTTTCGTTACTTCGAGCAGAACAGCGGTTCACAAACGTTGCTGACGCTGAATACGGATATCGGCCGCGGCTTTGCGGAGAGCTGCTACTTGCTACATGCGCGATCAGATGCTAGCGGAACTGGCACCGTCGCGATGGAGCTCGATCAGGTTTCGCAAACTCTCTCCCTGTCGAGCGGGACGAACAACGGCGATTGGATTGGCAATGTAGCCAACCGCGACAACGTGTGCCTGGGGGCGCTCGTGCGGGATACGGTCACCGCGCACTTCGGGGGCGACATCTACGAGGTGATCGTCTTCGACGGCGTACTCACGGCAGCACAACGGCGGGCGGTGTCCAATTATCTCACGCAGCGCTACGCGCCGGTCTTGCAAGTTGCTTGCCTCGGGGATTCGCTGACGGCGCTATCGCCGGGCTTTGTGGACACATTGCGGACAAGCCTCGGCGGGACTGACGCGTGTGGCGTGGCGGTCGTCAACCATGGCGTGGGGAGCGAGACGATCAGTCAACTGCGCGCACGCTGGGATGCGAACATCGAGCCAGGCGGCTACCGCGCGCTCGTGCTGTTGGGGGGCATCAACGATATCAAAGTCGCCTCGGCAGGGGGCGCCAATGCAATCTGGCCGGATTTTACGGCGATCTACGACGAAGCGTTCGCCGCTGGCATGAAGGTCGTCGCGTCGACGGTGACGCCGTTTGGGAATCACGCGCAATGGTCGGCGACGCGGCAGACAGAACTGTTGGGGCTGAACGGGCTGATCGCAAACTACGTTTCGCAGCATCCGGGCGAGATGGCGCTGGTGGACGGCTACGCCTTGATGGGAACGCCTGGCACGCCGGAAGACTTGTTGGCCGCGTATGACAGCGGCGACGGGTTGCATTGGACAACGGCCGGCCACAACGCATTTGCGGCGGCCGCGGAAGTCGCAGTGCGCGCCGTGCTGGGTAAGTAGCGGGCACGTCTTTCATGAGGAAGTATTGATGCCGACCGACTTGGAACAGATCGCGACGATCAAATCGCAAACCTTGGCGCGAATGGTGGAGATCACCGCGCAGCCCAAGCCGAGCTACGACATCGATGGGCAGAAAGTCGATTGGGCGACCTACCTGAAGCAACTGCAGACGACGGTCGCCTGGTGCGATGACCAACTCGGCGGCGCCGAGCCGTTCGAGCAGGTCACGCAGGCCGGCACGTGATCGTATTACTTTCGACGTTGTTCTTGACTGACTCTCATGCTAACCCCACACGACTTGCAATACTTTGACGGGCTGGAAACGGTCGGCGTGCAGCCGCCGGGCGTGCTGACTACAACGGACGTTCCCGGCGCGTTGCGCACGCGGCCAAGCGTGCGCGAGGCCGCGCCGAGCGACGGCGTCGTGCTGGCAGCCGATGCCGTCTGGCATTTGCCGAGCACCGCACTTGCGGTTCAGCCCGCGCCGGGGGCACGGATCATCGACGCCGCGGCCACGGTCTGGACCGTGTTACGATCCGAGCGCGATACGCTGGGCACGCGTTGGAAATGCTGGACGCGAAATCTGTCGCTGGCGTTGGGCCTGGAACACGTGATTCAGATCGAGCGCGCGACTTGGACTAAGGGCGCGTCCGGCGCGCCGGTGGCGACCTGGAATCTCTCGCGGGCGGGCGTCAAGGCGCGGATTCAACCGATCGAGTCGACGCACGAGTTGCGTGAGCACCAGCGGCTGGAACGCGTGACGCATCGCGTCTATCTGGCCGAGGCGCTGCTCCTCGATGAGAGCGACCGCCTGGTGCATGACGGAGCGATCTACAACGTGCGCGGTTATGCCTCGCCGGAGCGCATTGACGAACCCACGGTCATTTTCGCAGAGCGTGTGCCATGGCCTTGGAGCTAGGATTGGAACAGGCGATCCACGAACGCTGGGCAGCCACGGGCGCGCTCACGGCGCTCGTACCGTCAGCGCGCGTGTTCACCGGCGCGGCGGTCGACCAGCCGGCGACCCCGTACGTAGTCTGGCAACGCGTGAGCACAGCGCCGCAAACTCGCACCAGTAGCGGCCGACAAGTGGACCGCACGCGGATGCGCTGCGAGGTGCGCGCCGAACAACTCGCGATCGCCAAACAAGTCGCCCAAGCGGTCTTCGACGCCTACAACCGCGCGGCGTTCGCGCTCGCCTCCGGAAGTTGCCTGACTATGCAGCACGTCGCGTACGAAGAAGTACTCGCGCCCGAGGGCTGGTGGCGCGTGGCGACGGAATTCGAAGTGCTCCATGAACACTCGTCATAAGTACCTCCGCGCGTCCTACCTACTCCACCTACTTCCTCCGCCACCTACTCCCCATGCCTGACACCCTTTCCGCCGAACTGAGTCTGGGACTGACCTGGCTGCTCGAAGACGTGTTGGATACTGGCACGGTCGCTGATACGTCGAAGCTGGCGTTTGCCACGTCGTGGCGCGACGGCACGGCCGTCGACCAGGCCGATCAGCTCTGGCACGCGCAACAAACCTTGGCCGCCAGCGGCGTCGTGTCGCTCGATCTCACGAATCTCGCGCGGAGCGTCTTCGGCGGTTCGCTGGCGATTTCGTTTGCCAAGGTCAAAGCCGTGGTGCTCGTGAACCTGGCCACGACGAGCGGGCTAGATCTGCTGGTCGGCGGCGCTGGCGCCGGCGGCAACGGCTGGGGAGCGCCGTTCAACAACAACAAGGACGCCAAGCTCGTCCTGCCCGCCGAGTCGGCGCTCGTGCTCGTGAATCGCAAGTCCGGTTGGACGGTGACCAACGGCTCCAGCGACGTCCTGAAAATCGAAAACCCGCAAGCCAGCCCCGTCACGTTCAAAGCGGCGCTGATTGGCACGACGGAGTAAGAAGCTGATCCCCGTTCGCGCGGCTCTTCCACGTCTAGCAACTTTCCTATCTTCAAGGGCTCTCCATGTCAGTCATCAGCGGCAAAGACGGCAAAGTGATGATCGGCGTCGCAGCCGTGGCGGACATTACGTATTGGAGTTTTTCCACCGCCGCGCAGAATCCCGCATACGCCAGTTCCGCGACCGCAGGGCATCGCAAGCGGTTAGGGGGCGTAAAGGACGGCGGCGGCGTGATCCGCGGCAAACTCGATATCGCCGACGCCGTGACCGACGACTTCAACGAAGGGGACGCGGTCACGCTGTTGCTGTATCTGAACGCGACCAAGTTCTACTCGGTGCCGGCCGTGATCGATCGCCTGCAATTCGAAGTCGATATCGATTCCGGCGACGTCGTCGGCTGGGAAGCGGAGTTCAGCGCCAACGGGGCTTGGACGAAACCGACGTATTAGCTCGGGAGATTCACCACGGAGTCACGGAGACACGGAGCGAGGCGCATTGTGAACCGCGGAGGCGCAGAGTCGCGGAGGAAGAGAGAGGGGGAAGAGAGTTTGAAGTGTTCGGTGTTGGTGATTGATAGATTCGAGTTCACTCTTTCGCTACCTCTTGCACGCATTGAGCTCCCGCGATCACTTCCCGCTCTCCCACTCCGCGACTCTGCGCCTCCGCGGTTCAATTTGCTTTGTGTGTCTCCTCCGTGTCTCCGTGACTCCGTGGTGAAATCCCCCTGAACAACTTGGATGACCCGATGAGCGATGTACCTTTATCGGTCGGCGCACAGACGATTTGCGTGTCGGGCCGCGACTTGACGCTGGCGCCTTTGACGGTCGGCCAGCTCGTCGAAGTCGAGCGACGGATCTTGAGCGAGCTGCGCGATCCTTTGCAGGCTATTGCCGCGCGATGGGACGATTTCGACGACGCTCAGCGACGGCAGCTATTGGAGGCGGCATTCGCGCACCACTCGCGGGCGCCGGCCGTGCCGTTGGCTGAGATTGTCATTTGGATGAATTCCCCGCGCGGAACGGCCTACGCCTGTTGGCTGGCGGCGCGCGTATTCGAGCCGCAGCTCGATTGGGAAGCATGTGAGCGGCTCGTACTGGCTGCGCCGCCTGACGTGTTGGAGGCGATCCAACGCGTGCTCGCGCCGCAGTGGTGGGAGGACTTGCTGGGAAACTCACCTGGCCAGACTCAACAGGGCGCGGCCACGGCGCCTGGCGCAGCCTGTACCGCGAGTTGAGTCTGGCCTTCGGATGGACGCCGCAAGAGATTGGCGCGCTCACGCTGGCGGAGTTGACGATTTACCTCGAACCACGGCATGAAGCAGCAACACGTTGGTTGGACGCCGACGAAGCGCGGAATCGGTGTCGCGATCGCCACGTTCAACGTGCAACATGGGTCCATGACGTTTGGGAGATGATCGAACATGGCCTTTCGACAACCTAAAGGCTGGCTGCTCACCGCTTCGCCACGACGCAACCCGCGACAACCGTTTCGACGCGCGCCGTTTCCACGTGGGAGCGGATCGTCGCGACTTACTGCATCTCGCCAACCGGCGCCTGCCGCGGCGCCGGCCGGTGCGCCGGCAGTTCCTTGGTGGAAGGCCATGTTGGACGCCCTCGCGATCGCGCCGGCGAGAAATCGGGCACCCCGCGACGCCGCCGATCGCGCAGCGCCACCGCGTGATCGAATCGCGCGCGTTGATAGTGACGGCAAATCGCATGATTCCTGGCGACCGGTCACGGAACGGCTGGATCGCCAACGCGAACAACTGACCAGCATGGACGGGCACTTGCGGCGGCTCGTCGAACTTCAGACCGCAAGCCATGACGATACCGCCGTCTATGCACCACCGGCGTAATAGAGATTGTTCACCACGGAGGCACGGAGACACGGAAGAGGCGTGAATATTGTTTTGAACCGCGGAGGCGCTGAGACGCCGAGGAAAGGGGTTTGAAGTTTTCAGTTTTCAGTATGTTGTCTCATCGTGTTCGTTGAGCACTGAACACTTCAGACTCTCCTCCTCTTTTCCTTCACGTCTCAGCGACTCTGCGGTTCAATCACACTTCTCGCCATTCGCGACTCCGTGCCTCCGTAGTGAACTTCCGAAGCTGCCGTTTCAATTTCTGATTCCTTGAGCGACCGTTCTCATGCCCGTTGCTTACGAAGAACTCGAAGGCTCGCCGCGGTTGCGGATCAACGATGCCGGCGTGAGCGCCGTACGGACGTTTCGCGTTGCTTGGGCCGATTGGCCGGCGTTTGCGCGGAGCTTGATTGGGCAGTACCAACTCATTGGCGGCGCTTTGCACTACGTCCCTCCGTTGCCCTTTCCGGGATTGTTGAATCTGATCGCGGATGAGTTGGCGATCGAGCCGTTCGATCCGCGCAATCCCACAGGCGACACGTTGCAGACGCTTGACGGCGCGACCAACGCGTACTCCGGCGGCGCGCGGGTGACGGCGACCTACCGCACGCTGCGCGATCGCGACAATCGCTCGCGAGATGACTTGCCGAGCGTGCCCGAGGGGACGATCTTGCGGTTTCGCTCCGAAGTCGCCGCGGAGTATTACTCGACGCCGGGCCGCGTCTGGAGCTGGGACATCGCCGGCGCGCCGAAGGTGCCAGAGGACGTGATGCCCGGCATCTTACTGCCGAGCGGCGGCTATGAACTGATCTGGCAGCGCGTCGCGTATCCGCCGTGGGCCGCCATGCGGGCGCTCCGCGGCAAAGTGAATCAAAGCACGTTTCTGGGCTCGCCGTCCGGCACGGTGCTCTTCACCGGCGCGCGGGCGACGCGTGAGTTTCAGTTCCTGGAAGACGGCGGGCTGTGGCGGATCGAGTATCAGTTCCTGGAGCAAACCAAGGAATTGAACTCCGGCACGAAAGTCGGCTGGAATTATTTTTATCGCGAGCAGGCCTCGGCCGGCGAGCACTGGCTCCGAATCAGAGACGCGACCGGCGATCCGCCGTATCTGTCCGGAGATTTCAGCGCGCTGTTCGCGTTTGAGACGTGATCAGTTGCTATTGTCACCGCAGAGGCGCAGAGGGCAGGTGCGCAGGCGGCAATGAGAACGGCGGTGGTCAGCGCCTCCCACCGAAAACTGAACACTGAAAACTTCAAACTCCCTCCCATGATTCCCACCGTCCAGCCTGGTGAGACGATTACCGCGGCGCAGTTCAATGCGCTGGCGGCCGCGGTACGGCGGTTGTCGCATTTGACGACGGCGTTTCCGTTAGAGGCGCATCGTCATGCCGGCGGCGTGCATTTGTCGCTGGCGGTGCTGGAGCGCGAGGCGGTCTGCGAGCTGACCGGCGATTTGCACATCGGCGGTTCGGCGCCCGCCAAGATTCTCGATTTCGACGGAGTGAGTTGGGTGGACGCGGATACTTCTACCATCGTCGTACACGATGCGCTTGGCACGTTTGAGTTTGTCGCGGGCGATCGTGTTTTGGCGAGATTTCACCGGCAATCCGGCAAGTGGATTGTTTGGAATGGAAAGTGTTAGAGTGAGTTTGAAGTGTTCAGTGTTCAGTGTTCAGTGATTTGATTGCGGAGGCAGCTCGCTCTCCTCCCTACTCCACCTACTAACTACTTCACCTACTACCTACTTCACCTACTACCTACTTCACCTACTGTGCCCCCATGTCCTCCGTTTCCGCACGCTTCGCTCCCTTTTCCGGCGGTTATCCCTGTTGCTGTGGAGATGATGGCGGCGGGTCTTCGGGGATTTCTGGCGGCGGTTCGACGTCGACCAGCACTTCGTCTACGTCGAGCCTGCCGATTGAGACCACCGGCTGTGTGTTTTGCGCCGGCGGCCTGGTGGCGGAATACTACCAGGTGGAAATCTCCGGGATGGCGGAGCACACGAATTGCGACGACTGCGTGGCGCTTGACGGCGTGTACATCGTCGGGCCCGTGCAGCAGACGTCGGTCGGCGGCGATCCGTTCGATTGCTCCGACGCCATTCTGCTGGCCACGGTCTGCGGCGGCAGCGATGAGCCGGGTTGCTATGGCGTCCTCGCGCTGCAGTTCTATCAAAACGCGGGCGCTTATCGCTTGTTGGTCACGTTGCGAACCGGCGGCACGCCCTGCGGACAGGGGGGCGGGCAGCCGACCATCGAATGGGAACAGAGCTACGGCGGCAGCGCGCCCGATTGCTTGCTGGAGAATGAAGCGTTGCCATTCATCACGAACGGCGTGCCGACGACGGAACGCTGCGATGGCAGCGCCGCGACGTGCATCGTGACGGCAATCCCTGCCCCCTAGTCTTCGCTCGCCTTGCACAGTCTCCTTTCGCGGAGCGAAAGGAGACTGTGTTCCTCTCCGGTCACGAGGTGCATTGATGTGGTGCGAATTCATCGCGACCGACTCACCGGGCGTTTATCGTTGTCGCCGCTGTGGATTCGCCACCGCGCCCACGGCGTTTCCGCCGTCGCGAATTCGACGCGCCTGTCAGCAACGGGATCCGCGCCGCCTGCCGTCGACAACTGAATCACCGACGCGCGGGTTTGGCGACACCGTCTCCTGGTGGATCGACAAGCTGAGCTTTGGCCGGTTGAAGGAGCGTCCCGGTTGTGGTTGCCGAGGTCGCCGCGCATGGCTCAATCGGTTGCTGCCGTATCGCCGAGAGCCATTCCCCGGCGAAGGAAAATTAACCTCGTCAGCATCACAATCGACGTACCGCGTACTATTGCGATTTCCACATGGTCTTGGGGACGCCGTACAACTCACGACGGTCTTGCTCCATCTGCGGCGTTTTCGGCCGGAGTGGCGAGTCGATGTCGAGGCCAAGCTTGGTGCGGTGAGTTTGTTCCATGGATTGGCGCATCGCGTCTTCGTCGCCGGGCGCGATCGCTTTCGCGCCGCCGACTACGATCTCGTTCACACGCTGGCCTGGTACGAGCCGGACGTCTGTTACCGCGACACGCCAAGCACCAAGGCCGAACGCAGCCTGCGGGAAGCCTTTCACATCGTCCCGCGGCGCGAACTCTGCCGCTATCAGATTCAACCTGGCGCACAAGTGCGACGGATGGCCACCGACTACCTGGCCGAGGTCACGTCACCAGCCAGCCTTGACGCCAATGGTCGCTTTCCGGCCGTGGTCATTCACTATCAAGGGAACTCCGCGCGGCGGCGCAAGAATCTTGACGAACAAGCGGTCCGCAAGTTGATCGATCAAATCGTCCGCCTCGGTTTCACGGCCGCGGTGCTCGACTTTGAAACGCCGCCGCGCGCAGCGATATTGACGTCTCCGTCGCCGGATTGGCCAGCTGGCCGCGTCGTTTGCCCGACGATCGATCATCCGCTCTGGCGCGCGGCCGGCACGGGCGACGGCGCTACGATCGCGGCGCTGATCGCCCAGGTGATGCTGTTCGTCGGAATCGACTCAGGCCCGGGGCACATCGCCGCCGCGACCGACACGCCGAGCGTGATCGTCTGGACCGGGCATCACCCAGTTCACTATTGCGCGCCGTCGGCCAATGCGGTGCATCTCGTTCCCGACGGACATCGCGAACTGTTGCGCGGCCGCGCGGAGGAAGGAGAGCGCTTCTTCGAGACACATTACCGTCATC
>JALHLM010000134.1 GCA_022844585.1 Pirellulales bacterium
GTTGCGCTACTCGTCTCAGTAGGAACCACGAAAGGCACGAAAAACACGAAAGTTTGGAATGCTTGGGAAGGCGACAGGGGCCAAATCATTGGCGAACGTCGAGCCGGCATCCAACTGATAGTTGCCGAGCAAACCGATTCTCTCCAACTAGTTCGTGATTTTCGTGCCTTTCGTGGTTGCCTCCGGATGCCCGGATGAAGTTGTGTTGAACAATGAGGTCCCAGACCTCGGCTACCATGTTTTTCTGGTCTTGAGTCGTCGATAGGAAAGTTCGAGATGTTCATCTTCGGTGCTTCGGGACACTCCAAGGTAGTGCTGGATATCGCGCGCGCCGCCGGCGCCACGGTCGAAGGTTCTATTGAAAGCGAAGTCGGCGCCCCGGAGTTTGCCGGCTTGCCCGTACTCACCGAAGCGGAAGCTCTGAAACGCGGCGCTGGCGAGTTGGTCGTCGCCGTCGGCAATCCGCAGACGCGCAAGACGACGACGGAACGCTTCGCGCAGCACGGTTGGCGATTGAAAAGCCTGGTGCATCCCCGCGCCGTGGTAGCCGCGGGCGTGAACCTCGGCGCTGGGACGGTGGTGATGGCCGGCGCTGTCATCAATCCCGGAGCCCACATCGGTCAAGGCGTGATCGTGAACACGAACGCCAGCATCGACCATGATTGCGAACTACGGGACTACGTGCAGATTTGTCCCGGCGCAAGTTTGGGGGGCGCGGTCCGCGTCGGCGAAGGAACTTGGATTGGCGTCAACGCCTGCGTTATCCAAGGCCTGTCGGTCGGCGCTTGGACCATGGTCGGCGCCGGCGCGGCCGTCGTTGAGGACGTGCCGGACGAAGTCGTCGCCTACGGCGTGCCCGCCAAGATTCAGCGGCGCGAGCGCTATTTCCCTGTGGAGAGCACACCTGCGAGCGCCACGTCGCCTGCATCGAAAAACAGCGTGCAAGATACCGTCGCTGACGTGATCAACACGATTCTCCGCGATTCCGGCCGCGACGTGCGCGTGTTCGCCAGCGCGGATCAATTGATGGGGAACATCGGGCTCGATTCCCTCGATCTGGCCGTGATGACGGTCTCGCTGGAACAACGCATCGGACTCGATCCCTTCCGTTCCGGCCGCGGCGCGGTGCGGAGCTTCGGCGAATTGGTCGCCGTTTACGAAGAGTCCTTGCGGGACGCGGCCAAGTGATCAGCCAACTTGTCGACGATGCGTTGAGCGAGCATGCAGACGTTAAGGCCGTCCGATGGTCCGGCGGCGCATGGACGTACGCGGAACTATCGGCGGCCGCCGATCAAATCAAAATTCAGCGCCCGCAATGGCGCGGCCAGCGCATCGGCATCGCCTGCCGCCGCGCCGAGCGACAGATCGCACTATTGGTGGCGCTCGATCGAGTCGGCGCCGCGGCGTTCTTGATTCCATCGAGCCTGTCGCCCGCCGCGGTCGACGCATTGCGAGCACAATACGGCTTAGCCGAAATCGTTGACGATGAGCTTTCCAACAACCTAGAGCCGACCGGCGATCTGAATCAGCCCGGCGAGCCCGGCAGCGTAGTGCTGTTCACGTCCGGCACCAGCGGGCCGCCGAAACCGGCCGTGCATAGCTGGCAAAGTCTCAGCGCGGCGGTGAGCCGCCGTGCGCAGAACATGGGGCGCCGCTGGTTGCTGGCGTATGACCTGGCGCGCTTCGCCGGATTGCAAGTCATGCTGCAATCCATGGCCACGGCCGGAACTTTATGTGCGCCGGCGTCGCGCGATCCGCAAGACGTGTTGCGCTGCCTGCGCGACGACCGCGTCGAGTTCGCCTCCGGCACGCCGACGTTCTGGCGCATGTTGTTGGGCGCAGCCACGTCGGAAGAACTGGCCAGTTGCGCGCTCACGCAAATCACGCTCGGCGGCGAAGCGGTCGATCAAGGCGTCTTGGATCGTTTGCGCGCGGCCTTTCCACATGCCCGCATCAGTCATATCTATGCTTCGACCGAAATGGGAACCTGCTTCGTCGTCAACGACGGCCGGGCGGGATTCCCCGCGTCGTTTCTTGACGATCCCTCGTTGCCGACGCGCTTGAAAATTGCCGAAGACGGGGAATTGTGCATCGCCTCCGAACGGGCCATGAAAGAATATCTCGGAGAAACGAGCGCCGCGCGCGAGCCGTGGTTCGCCACCGGCGACATGGTCCGCCAGGACGGCGATCGCGTGTACTTTGTCGGACGGCGCACGGAGTGCATCAACGTCGGTGGCGCGAAGGTTTTTCCGGCCGACGTGGAACGCGTCATCCGCGCGGTGCCGGGCGTGCGCGAAGTTCGCGTGCATCCCGTGCCGAGTTCGATTGTCGGTCAATTGGTCGGCGCGGAAATCGAACCGGCCGCGCAACCGCCGGCCGAAGGTCTGCGCGACGCGGTGCTCGCCGCCTGCCGGCGCGAGTTGGTCAAATATCAAGTGCCGGCGCAGTTACGGTTTGTCGAACGGCTCGCTGTGAACGATGCCGGAAAAATTGCCCGGGGAGGAGCTTAAACCCTTGTCGCCACGTGTCATCATCATTTCGGGCGGGAGCCGCGGCCTGGGCGAAGCCTTCGTGCGGCGCTTTCATGCGTTGGGCGATATCGTTGCCACGTTCAGCCGCAAGCGCACGGCCACGATCGACGAATTGCAGGCGATCGACCAGGAACGGCTGTTTTACCGCGAAGTCGACGCGACCGACTCCAATGCGATGCGGGCGTTCGTCACCGCCGTGCATGAAAAATACGGCCGCATCGACGCGCTCGTAAACAACGCGGGCCTGGCCCACGACGGCGTGCTCGCCACGATGAGCGACGATCGCATCGACCAGATGCTTGATATCAACCTCCGCGCGTCGCTGCTGCTGGCGCGCGAATGTTCCCGCATTATGCTGCTGGCCGGCGCGGGGTCGATCATCAACATCAGCTCGATCATCGCCAAACGCGGCTTCTCCGGTCTCTCCGCGTATGCCGCGACAAAGGCTGGCCAGATCGGTATGACGCTCGGCCTTGCGCGGGAGCTCGGCCCCAAGAACATCCGCGTCAACGCGATCGCGCCAGGCTACCTCGAAACCGAAATGTCGCACGGCCTCAACGACCATCAACGGAACCAGATCATCCGCCGCACACCCCTCGGCCGGCTCGGCAAACCCGCCGACATCGTCCCCTGCGTGGAGTTCCTGCTCTCGCCGGGAGCGGCGTTCATCACAGGCCAGGTGATCACGATCGACGGCGGCTCGACCGTGTGAGGTAGTTCCGTTTGAACCGCAGAGGCGCTGAGACGCAAAGGAGGAGAGAGAAGATGAATCGCAATGAGCGCCGCGATCAAATACTGAACACTGAACACTGAAAACTTCAAACTCCTCTTCTCCCTCCGCGTCTCAGCGTCTCCGCGGTTAAAAAGTATCAACGCTCATTCCCAGGTGCCTCGTGTTGGATCTTGTCATTGTTGGAGCCGGTGGATTTGGTCGGGAGATGTATCACTGGGCGCGGGATTGTTTTGCCGCGGACCAGTATCGCATCAAGGGGTTTCTCTCGGCCAAGCCGACGGATCTCGACGGCTTTGAGATCAAAGCGCCCATTCTCGGCGACCCGCTGGAATACGTCCCGCAGGCGAATGACCGCTTTCTGTTTGCGATCGGCCTGATCGACGTCAAGCGCCGGTTGATCGACGCCCTTGTTTCCAAAGGCGCGCAGTTCGAGCGGTTGATCCACCCCACGGCGATCGTCTGCAATACGGCGAAGCTGGGGACCGGCGTGGTGATCTGCCCGTTTGTGACGGTCAGCGACAGCGTCCGCGTCGACGATTTCGCCATGCTAAACTTCTATGCCTCGTGCGGGCATGACGCCCACGTCGGCGCTTACAGCGTGCTCTGCCCTTACGCCACGTTGAACGGGTTCGCCGTGATTGAAGAAGAAGTCTTCATGGGCACGCACTCCACGGTCACGCCTTCCCGCCGCGTGGGGCATCACTCGAAGATCAGCGCCAACTCCCTGGTGAGCCAAAACACCCAACCGCACACGCTCGTCTTCGGCGTCCCCGGCCAACACAAACGCCTGTTTACCGCATAAAGAGGTCCGCCCGCGAAACACGCGAAGCACGCTAAAAAGGAGGCGAGAAGCCTGGTAAGTCTCGGAATACACGGCAAGACACGGAATTCGGACTGACAATTTAAGATAGCTTCCGTGTCCTCATGCGTTATTCCATGGACTCGGCCTTTCCTAAGTTTTTTTGGCGTGTTTCGAGTGTTCCGCGGGCAATATTCCGGCAACTCTCTCTATGAATTGGCAGCAGTTTTTCCAATACCATCCAGGTAAGCAGTTAGCCGCTTTGCTGGGCCTTGCGCGCGGGGCTTGGTGGCGGTTGCGCGGGTGCAGTCCTGGGTGGCCGGTCGTGCATCCGAAGGTGCGTTGCCAATGCCGCGGCGGACGGATTGAACTCGGACATCTCACGAAGCTGAGCCGTAACGTCTACATCGAAGCGGTGAGCCACGCGCCGGGAGAGATTGTGCCGCTCACGATCGGCGATCACACCCGCGTCTGGGACGAGACGCGGATCATGGCGCACAAGAGCATTTCGATCGGCAAGGATTGTGCTATCTCCTGGAACTGCACGATCCTGGACTGCGATCTGCACCACCTGAGCTTCGATGGCGAAACCTTCGAGCCGAACTCCGCGCCGATCGTGATCGAAGACCACGTCTGGATCGGCTGCAACGTCACGGTGCTGAAAGGCGTCACGATCGGCGCTGGCGCGGTGATTGCGGCCGGATCGGTGGTGATCCGCGACGTGCCAGCCGGCATGCTGGCCGCTGGCGTACCGGCGAAGGTGATCAAACCGGTGCCGCGGTGGAAGTAGTCGCTACAACTTAGCGAGCACACCGAGCGCCGTGTCGCAAAGTTCTTGTGCTTCGGCTTCCGTTGGAGCTTCCGCGACCGCCCGGACGATGGGCTCTGTGTTGCTGCCACGGACCAAGAGCCATTTGTTCGGGAAATCCAGTCGAAGGCCGTCCATTTCGTCGGCCTTGGCCTCGCTGAAATGGCTTTTCAGCTTAGCGAAGGCCGCCGGCAATTGGTCCGCGGACATCGTGATCTTGGTCTTGGCGATCGCGTAACGCGGCAAGGCGTCCGCCAATTCGCCGATGGATTTCTCCCGCGCCGCCATCGCGTCCAAGACGAGCGCCATGCCGACGAAGCTGTCGCGGACGTAACCGACTTGGGGATGAATCGCGCCGCCGCTCCCTTCGCCGCCGATGACCGCGCCTTGGGCCTTCATCACGGCGGTCACGTTGGCCTCGCCGACCGGAGAGCGGAACGCCGGGACGCCGTACTGCTTGGCCAAATCCTCCGTCATGCGGCTCGTGGAGCAGTTGGTCACGACCGGCCCGGGATGGGATCGCAGCCAGTGATCGACGCAGAGCGCGAGCGTGTATTCCTCGCCGAGATACCGGCCGGCGCGATCGATGATCGCCAGCCGATCGGCGTCGGGGTCCTGGCAGAAGCCGACGTCGGCGCCGATTTCGGTCACATGCTTCAACACGCCCGACAAATTCTCGGCGATCGGTTCCGGCAAATGCGCGAACTGTCCATCTGGAGTCGCGCCAAGCACTGTCACGTCACAGCCGAGCGCTTCCAGCAATCGCATGCCGAGCGCCGCGCCGGCGCCGTGATTCGCGTCGAGCAGCACTTTGAACTTCCGCGCGCAAATCGCCGCGACATCCACAATGGCCAGCACCAACTCCAAGTGCCTGGCGTGCGGATCGGCCACGCGCTCCACTTTGCCCGGAGTTGTCGCGATCGCCGGCAATGCGCCGACGCGGTATTGCTCGATGACCTGCTTGCCGTCCTGCGCGGAGATCACCTGCCCCGCGCCGGAGAAGAGTTTGATCCCGTTGTATTGCGGCGGGTTGTGGCTGGCGGAAATCTGAATGCCGCCAGCCGCGTTAAGCTCGCGCACGAGAACGCCCGTGGTCGGCGTCGCGGCCACGTCCGCTTGCAGGCAGACACGCCCGTGCCGCATTAAGGTCTGTTCGATCGCCGCCGCCAACATAGGACCGCTCGCTCGGCCGTCGCGCGTGACGACAATGGGCCCGTCCGGCAGCGTCGTCAAATACGCGGCTGTGAACCGCGCCGCCACATCGCCATCGAGCGATTCGCCAATGACGCCTCGCAATCCGGAAACACTGATAATCGGTTCGGCGGTCAGTTTCGTCGTGGTCACGGAATGCGGCTCGTTAGTGAATCAGTTGGGGCGTTCCTAAGATATTAGCCCACGCCGCGGCCTCGGGAGAGAGGACATCGCCCGGAGTCCTTGCGACGGAGTCATGCGTTCCGTTAATTCTCGCCGACGCGAACGGCACGCACGGACTTTTTATTGCCGCCCGGGGAGCGAACACACTAGAATGAGAGCGAGCAGGGGCGTCTGCCAGCTGGCGGTTGATTGACCGTTCGGCACATTCGGAACAACACATTTGAGCATTGCTATGTTCTCCGCCCGGGTCGGCAAGCGGCAGTTGGCGGCGCTTTGCCGGCGGTTGGCTACATCCCTCGAAGCCGGCCTGGACATCCGCCGCATCATGACCCGCGAAGCGGAGGGACGCGGCAATCCCGCCTTGCGTTCCCGGCTGCGGGAAATCGACCGGCAAGTCGCTGCCGGAGTCAGCATCCAGGAGGCCGTGGCGGCGACCGGCGATTATTTCCCGCCGCTGTTCCGCGAGATGATCGCTGTCGGCGAAGCGACGGGCAAGCAGGCCGAAATCTTCCGCCATCTGGCCGATCACTACGATCACCAACTGGCAGTGCGGCGTGTTTTCCTGACGGCACTTGCCTTGCCGCTGTTGCAACTGGGCGCCACGGTTGTGATTATCGGCGTGCTGATTTGGGCGCTTGGCGCCATCGCCAGCTATACCAACAGCGAGCCGATTGACATCCTCGGCTTCGGCCTGCATGGTACGCAGGGCCTGATCAAGTACTTTTTGTTCCTGGCGACGCTGACTGGGATCGGCTTCCTGATTTGGACCGCGGTCAAACGCGGCTGGCTCTGGGGCCGCATTGTGGAGCGCGTCCTGCTTCGAGTGCCATTTATCGGCGGGGCATTGCGTGTCTTGGCGATGGAACGGCTGGCCTGGTCGCTCCAGTTGACGCTCGACACCGACATGGAAACGCGCCAGGCGATCGACCTTTCGCTGCGGAGCACGCAGAACGGCGTCTATCGCGACGCCGCGCCGGATATCAATCGCGAAGTGGCAAGCGGGCGCTCGCTAACCGAGGCCTTCGAGCGGACGCACGTCTTTCCGGACGATTTCCTCGAAGCCCTCGATATCGGGGAACGGAGCGGCCGCATCCCGGAGTCGATGGCCCACCTCGCCCAGCAATACCAGGACAAAGGTCGCCTGGCGATCCGGGCCCTGTCCGTGCTGGGGTGGATCGTGACGTTCATGGTCATCGCCGGGGTGATCATCTCGCTGATCTTTAAACTGGCGTTCTTTTACGTGGGCACGATCAACGAGCTCGCCAAACCGATCTAGCCATCCATCGCAACGGGCGTCGATCCCCCACCAGCTTAGGGGGTGGCTTGCCGCTATGATCTTGCCTGGGGTGAATCTTCGGCGTTGAATCCGGTTTCCACTCCGCCTAAGATCGTTGGATTGATTAGCGAGCTAAGGACTTGGCCTGGCCGCTGGTCGTGGAACCGCGCGAGACTTCTTTCGTGGCCTTGCTTCCTGCCGCCGCAGATATAGCCCGTCGCTTTACGGGCGTCGTCGTTTTGGTGCTGTTCACGCTGCTCGTGGTCGCCAGCACGTTTGTCCGCGATTGGGAACGGGTGATCGCCGTGGGCGAACGCCTGTTAGGCATGGACGCGACGAAAGAGTTGCCCGTCGAAACGCTTCCCAAAGCGATCGTCACGGTCATGGACGTCGCCAAGGAACCGATCGATATCACCGATCGCTATTCCGGCATGGTCCGTCCCTGGGAACGCTACACGCTGGCGTTCGAAGTGGCGGGACGGGTCCGCGAGTTGGGAACGAACGCCTCCGGCGCGGCGCTCGATGAGGGGGACGCCGTCGCCAAGAACCAGGTGATCGCCCAACTCGATGATCGGCTGCTGGTCGCTCAGTTACGCGAAAGCGTGGCGAATCTGGAGCAAGCCCAATCCGAGTTGCAGCGCGCGACGGACCTGCGCGAACGGGACGCCAAATCGATCACCGCCGCCGAGTATCAGAAGCTCGTGACGGATGTCGCCTTGAGCGAAGCGCGGCGCGAAATCGCCCAAAAGCGGCTCGACGACGCCACGCTCCGGTCGCCGGTCGATGGCGTCATTTCCAAGCGAATGCTCAACTCCGGCGAATCGATCAACATGCACATGCCGGTGTATGAGATCATCGAAGTCGATCGCGTGCTGCTCGTGGTCGGCGTGCCGGAATCCCGCGTGCGTTCGATCAAGGAAGGGCAGCCCGTCCGCGTGCAATTCACCGGCCGCGATCGCTTTCGTCGCGAGGCCGCGGCCGTCGACGGCCAGGTGTTTCGCGTCAGCCAGACGGCAGACGACAAAACGGGGCTGTTCGAGGTTGAAGTCGAAATCCACAACGGAGAGCGAGCCATCCGGCCCGGCCTGATCGGCGTCGGCGAAATCGTCGTCGAACGCATGGACGGTTTTCGCGTGCCGTTTTCCAGCGTGGTGTTTCGCGATCAGAAGGCGCTCATCTTCTCGGTCGGCAAAGACGGCCGCGCTCATCCCTGGGAACTGACGCACTGGGTCGAACAAGGGGCGGACGTCGTGTTCGACGATCTGCCCGAGAACATGCGCCGCGTCGTGGTACGCGGGCAACATCGGCTGATGGACGGCCGCGAAGTCGAATTGACGCCTCCTGTGGAGGACGCAGCGCTCCGAACGGCGGCGCAAAGTGCTTCCGGAAAATAGCGAAGTTGATATTCGCTGCGCTTCCAATCGGCGCCGCCTGTCAGATAGCGAACTCTCATGAAGATCAGCGCCAAGGCGATCGACAATCCACGGGCCACCATCGTGGGCACGCTGTTGGTGCTGCTGTTGGCGGGCGTGGCGATCCTCACGATCCCGGTCCAGCGCACGCCCGCGATCGATCTGGCCGTGGTGCTCGTGGCGGTGCCCTATCCCGGCGCCGAGCCGAGCGAGGTCGAAGAGCAGATCACCCGCAAGATCGAAGACGCGTTGCAGCGGCTGAACAAGGTCGATTTCATCGCCTCCAGCAGTTTGCGCGGGTCGAGCGTGACGCAGGTGATCTTTCTCGATGGCGTCGATCCCAAGCGCGCCCGGGACGATGTCGAGCATCTGGTGAACCAGATTCGCAACGAACTGCCGGTGCGCCGCGAGGTGCAGCCGATCATCACCGATATCGATTTCGAGTCGGTGCCATTGATGCTGGTCAATGTCAGCGGGCCGCCCGGCTTCGACGAACGCGCGCTCAAGCAGATCGCCGAGGACATCCAAGAAGACCTGCAAGGTATCTCTGGCGTCGCCAACACGCAGCTCTTTGGCGGCCGCGAACGGGAAATCCACGTCGACGCCAATCCCGACCGGCTCGCGCAATACGGGCTGTCGATCAACAAGCTGCGGCAGGCGATCGCCACGGCCCATGCGGAACTTCCCGGCGGGCCGCTCAACACCGGCGAATTCAACCTGCAGCTCCGCAACGACACGCGGTTCAAGAGCGTGGAGGATATCCGCCAGGTCGTCGTCTCGCAGAGCGAAGGCCGCCTGGTCCGTGTGTCGGACGTCGCCGAGGTGAGCGACACGTACCGGCGGCTGATGAACGTCGCCCAACTCGACGGGCATGATTGCGCGACGATCATTGTCAACAAGGAAGCCAATATCAACACGCTCGGCACGGCCAAGGCGATCCGGCACCGCGTCGAGGAACTGCAAGACGTTTATCCGCAGGTCAAGTTGTCGATCACCCGCGATATCTCCGGCGATATCTCGGAGATGTTCAACGTCCTCGGCTCGAACGCCATCCAAGGTGCGATGGTCCTGTGTTGCATCCTGATCTGGTCGATGGGCTTTCGCAGCGCGCTGTTGGTAATCACGGCGATTCCTTTCGCCACGGCGATCGGACTGATTGCGCTCTATGCGCTCGGCCTGCCGATCTCGAACATGGTGCTGTTCAGCTTCATCCTCGTGCTGGGAATGGTCGTCGACGGCGCGATTATCGTCACCGAGAACATCCACCGCCACATCGAGCGCGGCCTGCCGCCGATTGAAGCCGCGAAGATCGGCGTCGAAGAAGTTTCCGTTCCGGTGATCGCGGCCGATCTTACCGCCGTGGCCGCCTTCGGGCCGTTGCTGCTGGTGCCGGGCATCCTCGGAGACTTCATGGGCGTGATGCCGGTCGTGGTCAGTACCGCGCTGCTGGGCTCGCTGATCGTCGATCACTTCCTGGTCCCGGTGCTGGCCAGCCGCTTCTTCAAACAGCGCCCGATCCCTCCGGCGCTGACCACCGACGAGCAATCCAGCTTCTTCGCCAGCGATCAGTTGCGTCCCAAGCTCGGCTTCTTCACGCGCACCTACGCGGTGATGTTGAAGTATTGCCTGTATCACCCCTGGGTAGCGCTCGGCTGTTGCCTCGTGGGCGTGGCCTGGGCGGCATTCGTCTGCGTCTTCTTTCTGGGCTTTGACTTCTTTCCCGGCAGCGATCGCGGCCAGTTCGAACTCACCTACGAGCTACCGCTCGGTTACAGCATCGAAGAAACGATTCGCGCCGCGAAGTGCATCACCGATCCGCTGGAAGAACTACGCGACAAGGGAGAACTGGACAACTACGTCACCGCCGTCGGCTCTTCCGCCGGCCTGGCGAATCGCATCGACGGCGACAGTGTCACGGGGCCGGAATTCGGCAAGGTGATGGTGCAACTCGTCGCTCCGAGCAAACGGGATCGTCATCAGGACCTGGTCATCGCGGAACTGCGCGAAAAAATCAAACCTTGGCCGGGGATGAAGTATCGCATCGAAGCCGTGCAAGAAGGCCCGCCGGGGGGCGCCGCCGTGGCGGTGCGCTTGACCGGCAAAGACCTGGAACAACTCGGTGCGCTCGGCAAACGCCTGGCCGCGCAGTTGGCGAATATTCCAGGCACGCTCGATGCGGAGTGTAATTATCGCCCCGACAGTCCCGAGTTGGTGATCGAACCGGACCCCGCCGTGGCCGGCATGTTCGAGATGAGCAAACAGGAAATTTCGGCCGCGATCCAAACCGCGATCCTGGGCGATACAGCGATTGAACTTTCGCTCGACGACGAGGACGTCACGCTGCGCGTGCAGGCCGCGCCGGAATTCCAACGCTACGAAGACGACGTCTCGCGACTGATGATCACGAGTTCCACCGGTCGCATGGCCACGATCGGGGAAGTCGCCAAGATTCACCGCGACGCCGGGCTATTCAGCATCAATCGGTACGAGCGCAGCCGGTCCGTGAATGCTCGTTGCGATGTCGTGCCGGACAAGATCCCGGCGGAAGTCTTTACCGAACTGCGGAGCAGCTTGTTACCCAGCCTCGGCTTCGAGCCGGTGCAAGGCAACGCGATGGCCTTTATCGGCAAGCCAGGGACCGACGCGGAGGGCGTCCGCGCGACCTTCACCGGCGAGAACGAGGAACAGCGCGAGGCGTTCGGCTATCTGGTCACCTCGATGGCCATCGGCGTGGTGCTGATCTTCGGCATCCTGGTAATTCAGTTCAACAGTTTCCGGCAGGCCCTGGTGGTGATGTTCACGGTGCCGTTGAGCTTTATCGGCGTCGTGCTCTGCATGTGGCTGTATGGCTTCCCGTTCAGCCTGGCGTCGTTCATCGGCCTGGTCAGCCTGACCGGCGTGGTGGTGAACGACGCCATCGTGTTGGTCGATTTCGCCAACAACGCCCGGGCGCGCGGGATGCGCGTCAAAGACGCCCTGATGGAGGCCGGCATCATCCGTTCCCGCCCCGTGATTCTCACGCTCGCCACGACCGTCGGGGACATGTTACCGCTGCTACTCAACCTCAGCGGCGGCGCAGAATTCTGGCAACCCCTCACCGGCGCCGTAGTCTTCGGCCTTTCGGTGGCGTCGCTGCTGACGCTGATCGTCGTCCCCGTTTGTTACGGGCTCGTTTACCCAAACGAGTAGCGACGGCCACTCCGAGTTTTCACCACGGAGTCACGGAGACACAGAGGGAGGAGGTCGATTGGAGTTTCCAGTGTTTAGTTTTCAGTGATTTGAGACTACTTCATCACGGAAAACTGAGCACTGAAAAGGTCAAACTCAGAATCTCTCGCCTCCCTCCGTGTCTCCGTGACTCCGTGGTGAATCTCACTGCTTTGGCGGCGCGAGGCGGATTTTTTCGATCAGCTTCACGATGTTGCCGTCCGGCGCGACGTAGCCGGAGCAGGCGGTGATGGCGTCGATGACGTGTCGGT
>JALHLM010000135.1 GCA_022844585.1 Pirellulales bacterium
GCCGCTCCCGAACCGAATGACGCCTCGGACCAGGTGCTGGCCGAGCTGATGGAGCGCATTGACGCTGGGCAGCGGGTCGATCGGGAAGCATTACGGGCCGCGTTTCCGGATCTGGCCGACGAGCTGTGCGCGTACCTCGACACGGCCGATTGCGTCGAACGGATGGCGGGACCGATTTCGCCGTCACTCGAACAAGGCGCGCAATTGGATACGGTAGCCTTTCAGCCGTTCGAGATCGCCGACGCGGTCCATGGGGCATTCAGCACTTCCGGTGAGCTGTCAGTGCCGGCCTCCGGGACGATCTTCGGCGACTACGAATTGCAGGAAGAAATTGCCCGCGGCGGCATGGGGATTGTCTTCAAGGCCCGGCAATTGAAGCTGGGCCGCACGGTCGCGGTGAAGATGATTCTCACCGGACGACTGGCGACCAAGGACGACGTCGCCCGGTTTCGCCAGGAGGCCGAGGCCGCGGCCAACTTGAGCCATGAGAACATCGTCGACATCTATGAAGTCGGCGAGGTCGATGGGCACCATTATTTTTCGATGGAGTACGTGCCTGGCAGCGACCTTGGCCGGATGGTGCGGGATCGTCCGATGCAGGCCGAGCGCGCGGCGAAATACGTACGCGACGTGGCGATGGCGATTCAGTTCGCGCATGACCGTGGCATTCTGCATCGCGACTTAAAGCCGTCCAACGTGCTGATCGACGCGGATGATCGTCCGCAGATCACCGACTTTGGCTTGGCCAAGCGCGTGCATCAGGATGGACTCACCGACACGGGCCAAGTGGTCGGCACGCCCAGCTACATGCCTCCGGAGCAAGCCTGGCCGGGAATGGGCGTGATTGGTCCGGCGAGCGACGTGTATTCGCTGGGCGCCATTCTCTACGAGTTGCTCACCGGCCGCCCGCCGTTTCGCGCGGCGACCGTGATGGACACGTTGATGCAAGTGCTCGACACCGAGCCAGCTTCGCCGCGGCTGTTGAACAACAAGGTCCCGCGCGATTTGGAGACGATTTGCCTCAAATGCCTGGCGAAAGATCCGCAGCGCCGTTACGCGGCCGCGTGGGAGATGCAGGAAGAGTTGGATCGCTACCTCACGGGTCAGCCGATCAAGGCTCGGCCGATTAACGTGGCGGCGCGTCTGATGCGCTGGTCCAAGCGTAACCCGGTGGCCGCCGGCCTGATTGTTTCGTCGTTGCTGTTATTGATCGTCGTCGGCAGCCTGGCGTTCTCCACGGCGCGGACGCTGGAAACCCAACTCCGCGACGTGATGCGGCAAAGTCTTGTCTATAGCGCGGAGCACGTCGCGCACACCGTGCGCGATCGGCTCAATGAATTGGCTGAACCAGTGCTCACCACTTCGCGCAATGCGGAGCTGGCCGCCCTGGTCGCCGCGGGCGATTCTGCCGCGTTGCAAGCATATATGACGCCCGCCCATGGGTTCGTGGCCGCAGGGGGGACTTCGACGGAGACGACGTGGATTGTATTGGACGCCAACGGTAAGGGACTGATGCGATCGCCGGAGCCGGAAGAATTCGTCGGCGTCGATTGGCGTTGGCGCGACTATGTGTCCGGCTGCGTGAAGGACGGCCGCTGGATTTCGCCATCGACGCCTTATATTTCCAGGCCGTACCACAGTCGCCTAGGAAAACTGCACAAGTTTGCGATCGTGGCGCCGATTTACGATCGTCAATCCGAAGTGGAAGGTGCCATCGTTGGCATCGTAGCCCGAACGTTCGCCACCGACGCCGATCTAGGCGTGCGCGAATTGCATGACGAATCTCGGAAGACGGTGGTCGTGGCGCTCGACGATCCGGACTCTAAGACCGATCTCAAGGTCGTGCCACAGCACCGCATCATCGTGCATCACAGCTATACGCGTGCCGGAGAAATGGCGGAGAAAATGGCGCCAGGCAAGCTCCTCGACCATCTCCGCAGCGTTGACAACGTCGCGACGCCAATTGAGCAAGCATTATCCACCAAGCCGATCACGACGGACGACTACGTCGACCCACTGTCGCCGGACGCCGAATGGTTGGCGGCCTTGGCGCCCGTGCCACGATCGCCGTTCTGGGTCGTGATCCAAGAGCGGACCGACGAAGCGATCGGCCTGAGCGGCATCGCCAGTCAACTCGCGCTCGGGTTTGCTGTCGCGCTGGGACTCAGCGTATTCATCATGAGCAACGCCATCGGCCACGCCATCCGACGTGGCACGTGGCGACGGGCATGAAATGATTGCCACTGCCCGGCGACTCTGCTAGAACGGACGTTCGATGACCCGGTCGACTTGGGGAGGCGGGTTCGTGCTATCGTTCAGCAATCCCGGCGGTCGCTTAGGACGACGCGAATTTCTTCGCATCGGCGCGCTTTCATTGCCAGGGCTGACCTTGGCGAACCAATTGGCCGTGGCGGCCGGCGCAGCGCGCGACGTCGCGCGCGATCGTTCGGTGATTCTGCTCTTCTTGCAGGGCGGGCCGAGTCAGATCGAGACGTTCGACCCCAAAATGACCGCGCCGAGCGGCATTTGCAGCGCTACCGGCGAAGTCGCCACGCGGATTCCGGGCGTTACCTTCGGCGGTTCGTTTCCTCGGCTCGCCGGTTTGGCCGATCGCGTGTCGTTGGTCCGCTCGTTCCGCACCGGCGACGGCAATCACGACATCAAACCGGTGGTGGGGCGCGCCACGGCTGGGGCGAATCTCGGTTCGTTCTATTCGCGTGTGGTGGGCGTCAATCATCCAGCGAACGGCATTCCGACGAACGTCGCGCTGTTCCCCCGCGCGGTCGATCCTTCGACGCGACCGGCCGAGGAAGGGTTCGGCAAGTTTGACGCCACGGGGACGCTCGGGCGCGGCTATGCGCCGTTCGTGCCGGGGGCGGGCGGGAGTTTGCAACAGGACATGCAGCTTACATTGTCGCGAGATCGGCTCGACGATCGCCGCGCATTGTTGGCCGAGCTCGATCGCGTCAAACGCCGGCTCGACGGCGGTGACGCGAACGCGCTCGATCGCTATCACGAGCAAGCCTACAACATTCTCGTCGGCGGCGTGGCCGAGGCGTTTGATCTGTCCAATGAGGATCCGGCAGTCGTCGCGCGTTACGATACGGCGCCGTTGGTATCGCCCGCGGCTATCAGCCGGAAGTGGAACAATCATCCGCTCTATGCCGACAACGCCAAGACGCTCGGCAAGCTGTTGTTACTGGCGCGGCGGCTGTGCGAGGCCGGCTGCGGGTTTGTCACCGTGACGACGAACTTCGTGTGGGACATGCACGCCGACATCAACAATGCCGGCGTCGCGGAAGGGATGGAGTATTGCGGACGTCCGCTCGATCATGCGCTGAGCGCCTTTGTGGAGGATGTCGCCGCGCGCGGGCTCAGCGAAAAGATTCTGCTCGTCGCCGTCGGTGAAATGGGACGCTCGCCGCGGATCAACAATCAGGGCGGCCGCGATCACTGGGGCAACCTCGCGCCGCTCCTATTTGCCGGCGGCGGGCTGAATATGGGGCAAGTCGTCGGCCAATCGACGCGCGACGCGGGCGAGCCGCTCAGCCGGCCCTATCAGATCGAACATCTCGTCGCCACGGTGCTGGACCGGCTGTTCGACGTGCCCCAGCTCCGGCTCGTGCCAGGCTTGCCGAACGAAATCATCCAAGCGGCAAGCGGCGAGTTGATTACCGAACTCCTCTGATGGCGACTCCGACACAGTCTCCTTTCGCTCCGCGAAAGGTCCGGAGCCTTTCGCGGAGCGAAAGGAGACTGTGGGGGCGTTCTCAATTCACTCGCACCACCGTTCGGCCGATGATTTCTCCGCGCAGGATGCGTTGCACCGCGTCGCCGACTTCATCGAGTTCGACGACGTTCGCCAGTTGATCCAACATCGCCGGCCGCCAGTCGTCGGCCATGTGCTTCCAGAGGGCGGGGCGATTTTCCGTCGGACATTCCGCGGAATCGATGCCGGCCAACGTCACGCCGCGAAGGATAAACGGAAACACGCTCAGCGGAATCTCCGCGCCTGCCAGCATCCCGCAACAGGTGACGCAGCCGCGCCGCTGCGTGGAGCGGACGATATTTGCGAGTGGCGCGCCGCCGATTGTGTCGATCGCCCCCGCCCAACGCGCCGCGAGAAGTGGTTTCTTGCCGTCGTCGGCGAGGGCCGCGCGCGGGAGGATTTCGGTGGCGCCGAGCTCTTTGAGAAACGGCTCCGCCTCCGGCTTGCCGCTCACGGCGACGACGCGATAGCCAAGCCGCGCCAGCATGCCGATCGCCAGGCAACCCACGCCGCCTGTCGCGCCCGTGACGATGACTTCGCCCTTGTCGGGCGTCACCTGGTGGCGCTGCAACAGGTCCACGCCTTGCGCGGCGGTGAACCCCGCGGTGCCATAGGTCATCGCCTGCTTCGTAGTCAGCTCCTTCGGGAGCGGAACGACCCATTCGGCCGGAACCCGAATTTGTTCGGACCAGCCGCCCCAACGCTCCGAACCGAGTTGATAGCCAGTTACCAAGACCTGCTGTCCCGGAGCGAATTTGCTGGAATTCGATTCCAGCACCGTCCCGGCCGCATCGATGCCGGGGATGTGCGGAAAATTCCGCACGACGCCCGGGTGTCCGGTGGCGGCGAGCGCGTCTTTGTAATTAAGCGACGAGTATTCGACGCGAATCGTCACGTCGCCCGGCGGCAGTTCGCTGGAGTCGCGATCGGCAATTCGGCTGGTAATCGCGCCCGAGGCCTCTCGTTCCACCCAATAGCATCGCATGGCAGGCATTCCGCTCGTGTAACAGGTCGTCGTCGAAGGCATCCAAATCCTACAGATCGACGGCCGGGAGCGGTATCACGGGGAGCACGCCCCGCGTTGACCGCTGTCGGCCAGGTCCGATAAAATCCAGCAACCACGCGACCGAGCTACTCGCCCCGACGATTGGGGGCGGAAACGGCGTGCATTCATCGGAAAGGGGATGTCCTGTGGCAGGCAACGTATTGGAAATCACCGAAGCCAACTTCGATTCCGAGGTCTTGAAGTCCAAGGAACCGGTCCTGGTCGACTTCTGGGCCCCCTGGTGCGGACCTTGCCGCCAGATCGCCCCCGTCGTCGAGCAACTGGCCGCCGAATACCAGGGCGCCGTCAAAGTAGGCAAGATCAACGTCGACGACGCCCAAAGCCTCGCCGGCAACTACGGGGTCAACAGCATCCCCACGCTGATGATCTTCAAGGGAGGCCAGGTCATCGATCAATTCGTCGGCCTGCAAGGCAAGCCCAAGCTGCAAGCCGCCCTGGACGCCGCCAAGGGCTGAGCGTAAGGCGGCCGCCACGTTGACAACTGACGCTATCGCAATTTCGAGGCCCGCCGGTTTCCCCGGCGGGCCTTTTTTTATTTGGCGACATTGTTTCAAGTTCATCGCCTCTCCTGCCGAAAACAGAACGCGCGGCGGTGTCGGCTCCGTGCGCCGACGGTTACTCCGGACGATTCACCACGGAGGGCACAGAGGACACGGAGATTGGAGAGAGGTCGAAAGACTAATAGGCCTGCTCAGAGTGATGACGAACAGGTTAGTGCGGCAAGCTCGACCCCACTCTAAATCCTCCTCCGTGCTCTCCGTGTCCTCCGTGGTGAATCCTCGGAGTGATCCGCGTCGCCAGAACGTTCCCCGGGGGGAAGGTTGATGAGGTATGACGCGAACTTCCAGCGAGATCCGCGCGACGGCTGAACCGGCGCGCGCCGTCGACGTGCCTGCGCTTCGCGTGGACGCGGCGCACGAGGTTCGCGCGGAGCCAACAGTCGCGGCCACCGAGAGCGCTGACGCGTCGCCTGAAACGCCGCTCGTCGATCTTTCGTTCGACGCGGTCGCCCAGGTTCAACATCAGGCCAGCCAACTCGCCACGCATCTCGTGGCGCGGCAGCGCGAACTCGATCACCGCGAAGCCGGACTGCATGCGCGCGTCGCCCAATGGGAGCAGGAACACGCGATCGCGCGTTTGGCGCTCGATGAACGAACTCAAGCTGCGGAGGCGGTCGAATCGCAACTCGCCGATCGCGCCGCCGCACTCGACGCGCGTGAACGGGCGCTACGCCAGCGGGAGACGGATTTTCGCGCCACGCAGGTCGAAAGCGAGTTCTTTCTCCAGCGGCAGGAAGACGAACTGGAACTACGCGAATCGCAGGTGCGGCTGGTCGAGGAACGCCTGACGAATGAACAGCGGATCGTAAAACAAACCGGCGCGGAGTTACAGCGCGCGCGGGAACGCTTTCGCCTGGCCTCGCGCCGGATCGCACAGCGGCATGACCGGCAGCGCTCGGAATGGGAGCAAATGACCCGTTCGGCGCTGGCTACGCTGGAACGCCGCCGCGCGGCAATCGAAGCCGCCGGACATCGCAGCACAGCCGATGGCGAGCCGCCGACGGAGCCCGAAGAAGTCGAGCAACTCCGCGCGGCGCTGTGGATGGAACTGCTGGCGGTCAGACGCTTGCTCGACGAACGCGAAGCGGAGGCGTCTGCCTGGGCGCAATCGCAAGCGGCCTTCCTGGCCGAACAGCAGGCCGAGGCGGAACGCATCGCCGCCCGGGAACGCGAGCTGGACGAAATTGCCGAGGAACTCGACGCGCGACGGGCGGAATGGGATCGATTGCAGGCCGAAGACACATCGCCTGCGGCGAGCATGACCGCGCGTGCGAAGGAATTGGAAACTATGCGCGATACGGTCGCCGACGAGTTCGCGCGTCTTACGCGCCAACAAACCGAGTTCACCGCCTGGGCCGAAGCCCGCGAGCGCGAGCTCAAAGAGCAAAGCCGGGCGCTTGCTCACCGAACCGAGACGCTCGATCGCCGCGCCGCAGCCTTGACGCAGCAAGAAATCGCAGTGCGTCTCAACGCACTGGAATCGGGAACAAAGCGAAAAAGATAGGGCAATCAAACGCTTGATGTATACTCCACAATCTCGTCTCGGCTCCCCTCTCTCCTTCTCCCCCCTCCGCGTCTCAGCGCCTCCGCGGTTCAAACCTCATTCAGCGACTGCGCCGACGCGCGTCGAGCGGAATTGTTCGCTCAGCACGATCGTCTCGATCGCCGCGGAAACGCGATACTCGCGGTCGCCAAGTTGTTTCAGCATTTCATCGATCAGCGGCTGGTCAGAAAGTTGCACGGAGCGGCCCAGGGCGTACCCGAGCAGTTTGCGGCAGAACTGCCGCAGCACCGCGTCGCGGCGCTGTTGCAGGAGATAGTCGCGTAGCCCTGACAGCCCTCCCATCGCCGCGCCATTAGCCAGCGTCGTGCGCGTATCGATCGGGCGATTCGCGAGGTCTTTGTCGCGCTGCCGCCCGATGGCGTCGAAGCCTTCGAGCGCGAAGCCCAGGGGATCGATGCGCTGGTGGCACTTCGCGCAGGAGGGATCGCTCACGTGGCGTTCGACTAGTTGCCGCACCGTGAGTCCTTCGGTGGCCGACTCGTCTTCCGGCAACACCGGCACGCCTGGGGGCGGCTTCGGCAACTTCTCGCCGAGCAAGACTTCGCTGACCCAATTGCCGCGCAAAATGGGGCTGGTCCGCGAAGCGCCAGAGTTCTTCGCCAACGTCGCCGCGAAGCCCAGCACGCCGCCGCGGCCCTGCTCGCGGAGTCCGTCGACGCGTCGCCAGGCGCCGGAAGTATTGCTCGCGTCCGCTTCGAGTCCGTAGAACTTTGCCAGTGATTCGTTCACGAACGTATAGTCCGCATCGAACAATTCGACGATTGTCGCGTCCCGTTGCCAGACATCGGTGATGAAATGAATCGCCTCGCCGTACATGTCCGCGCGGAGCGAGGTGAACTCCGGAAAATGCCGTTCGCTCTTTTCGTCGAGCGTATCGAATTCGTAGATCTGCAGCCATTGGCAACCAAACTCTTCGGCCATCCGCGCGATCCGCGGATCGCGCAACATGCGCCGCGTTTGCTCGGCGAGCACTTCCGGTTCATGGAGTGTGCCCGTGGCGGCCAGCTCGCGCAACGTCGCATCCGGCGCCGTCGACCAGAGAAAGTAACTCAGCCGCGTTGCCAATTCCCAATCGGAAACGGGCCGCCACGGCGCATCGGAGGTTTCCGCAGCGCTCGATTCCAGGCGATACAAGAACGCGGGCGAGACCAGCACGCGAGCCAGCGTCAGTCGCAACGCCTCGTCGTGCGGCAACGATTCCGCGCGCAAGCGGTCATACAGCGATCGCAATTCTTCCGCTTCACCTTCTGCGAGCGGGCGGCGATACGCCTGCGCCGCGAATTGCAACACCGATTCCAACTGCTTCGGCTCGGCCGCGACGAGCGACTGCCGGAAGGCCTCGGCGCGCTCTGCGAACGGTTGCCGCAGCGGCTCGAACACCGATGGGTCGGCGTCCTGCGTGGCGAACTGAATCAACTGCTCCAAGGCGTCGACCTGCGTGAATGCGTCCTGGCTGACGAAGTGCAACGCGTCCCAGAGGCGATTCAACTCCGCGATCTCCGCGTCGCTGAGCATCAACCGTTGCAAGGCGTCGTCTTCGCGATAGAACTGTGTGAGCGTGACCACTTCGTCGACCGGGACGATCTTCGTGTAGCAAAGCGCGGCCGGAAAAATCGCGCGAAACTGATCCATGCCCTGCTCGAATCGCGCCCGGGCGGCGCTGCCGTCGCGGACGAGGATCGGCGAGGCGAACGCGATGCGCTCATTGTCCGACGTCCAAGCCCCGCCAGCGTCGGAGGTCGTCGCGGCGGCCGGTTGCAAGCCCGTGGCGTGCTCGATACGTTGCTCGGTCACAGCAAGTTGGACGCTGCCTTCGTCGTCGGCGGAAGCGAGCGTGCCCGTGGCGACGAACGCGTAACCTTCGACCAGATCCGCTGGCAGGACAAGCTCAACAACCGAGGGCGCTTGCACGCAGAGGCTATCCGCTTCGATGGCGCTTCCTGACAGGTCGTGCCCGAACTGCGAACCATCGATGCCCCAGTTCGCAGCGTCCGGCGCTTCGATCGCAGCCAAGGCAGCTTCGCCCAGTTTCGCACGCAGCGTTCCCAACAGCGGTCCGCCGAGCGCGGTGAGTTGGTGACGCAAAACGGCGTCGGGATGATCCGCTGGCGGTGTCGCCGTTTCGCTCAAAAGCGTCTGCAATTCCTTGGCAAGCTGGTTCTTCGTTGCGTGATCGTCGCTTGACTGCCAACGCGCGAGAATGGAACCGGCCGGGATCAGGGGCTTTACGCTCGTGATTACAGGCTCCGTGAAGAAATGCCAAACGTCGGCGTTTCCATTGCTGTCCGCATGCGGATTGCCGGCAAGAATGTCGGACGAAACATCGGCGGAAAGATGCCAACTCTGCTCATCGGACTTTAGCGTCAAATCAATCTCCGTCAGATCGCACGAATGATTACTATCGCGAGGTCCGACGACGAGCGCGACGACGTCGCCGGGTCGCACGGAGATGTGTTCAAACGGCCCGATCGCGATTTCCGCTCCACCGTGCATCGCCCCCGAGGCGAGCGTGCGACGAGAGCTACCGCGGCGTACTTCGAGCGCCCACGCCACGCCGTTACCGCATTCCGGATGGGCGTGTTTTACGAAACCGTCGATGCGGAGTTGCGCGGCGACCGGACTGCGCCAGCCCGCGGCGATCTGCAGCGCCGGCGATGGATGCAGCGCCACGCCGTGCGCCCGTAGATTGCCAGGCACGCGGACGTGTTGGTCGCTGGCATTGGCGATCACGCTCGGCGTTTCTGGCAGGCCCCAGCCGTTGACGAAATCATGTCCGCCGACGCCGTGCAGCGCGTTGGTGAGATGCGATTCAATCTTCGCCGCGCCGCCATTTCCCAGGCCCAAATAGTCGAGCCAGGCGGCCAGAATTTCCGGGCGCACTTGATGTTTCGTCGCCAGAGCATTTACGTCCGTCGGCACATCGCCGGCGCTGGCTTCGGCCGCCGCGGCGAGGCATCTCGCGGCGCTCTCAATGACTTCCGTTCGCAACGCCGCGAGCGCTCCGCTCACACGGCGCACATCCTTAAGGGGCAAATCGGGCCGGTCCGGCGCGACAAAGCGAGGGCGCTCCCAGAGCACGACGTCTCCTTCATGGCCGTCGCCCGCGTCGCCGGCGACGAGGTACATGCGTACTTCCGTAGCGCCGGCGGCGACAGGAACAGGCGCTTGGAATTCCTGCCGCGCGACCAGCGGCCTGACTGGCTCTTGCCAGGTTTTCGGTCCGCCGACTTTGCCGATGTGTCCGACGCTTGTGAATCGCCACAGCGCCTGCTGCCAGGCCTGAATTTCGGCGACCAACTTTGGTACTTCATCCGCTTTCGCTTTGCGCCAATGCGCGCGAATCGCATCGAGCACCGGCGCGGGCGACGTATCGTTCAACGCGTTCCAAAGCTGTCCCAGATATTTTGCGTTCAGCTTCCGCGCGTTGGCGACGGCAGCGATCGTTGTCGCGCCCGAGCGGAGCGCATCGCGTTCGTCGATCGTGGCGGAGAGATACTGAGCCAGCGGCAAGCGGCCGCCGTCGTTGGTATCGAAGATGATGCCCTGTAGGTTGACTTGCGAAGCGCCGGCGGAGTCGCTGTAGCGGCGGTAGATCACCCGGATCTGATCGAGCAACTCGTTGGTCCAATCGCGCCGCGTGGTCAACGCGGAGAAGTGCAGGCCATCCGGCGTGAACACCGCGTGTTGCGAAATCTCTTTCGCGGCATCGAGATACTTGGTCAACATTGCCGGCGACATCACCATCGCCGCCGCCGCATTCGTAAATCCTTCGCCCGCCGCGCCGTCGGCCGGAAATTCATGCGCGGGTTCAAGCGGCGCGCCGGTCAGGTCTTGAATCGTGTAGGTGTATTCGGCGTTGTTCAGCCGGCGCAGCAACACCGGCCCCGGGTCGCCGGCGTTGGCATACGCTTCCGCGTGGAGGTAGCGGGCCACCCAATCGCGCAATTGCTTGCGCTCGTCGCCGGTCGGTTGGTCCGCATCCTTCGGCGGCATCTCGCCATTGTCGAGCATCTCGGCGACATGCTGCCAAACGTTCGCATCGCTGCGCACGCTTGGCAGATCGACAAAGCGCTCCAGATCAAGCTCGCCAGCCGGATCGGCCGTGGCGTGGCAATCGGTGCAATAACGCTTCATTAACGGCGAGATCTGCTCCGCGTATTCACGATCTAACGGAGCGAAATCCACAGCGGGCGGTTCCGCCGCAAGGACATCGCGAGCAACGACGCAAAGCCCCGCCCATCCCAAGCACACGCGCAGCAGCAACGACACTAGCCCGAAGCGCAAGCGAGGGGGAAAGGACGTCGATCTCACTTGGCTCGCGTACGCCGAATCCGACGTGCTCCCCCCATCGCCTGCGCGTCGGGCCAAAGAATCAACCTGAGCAAATTGCATGGCGCACCTGGGATCAGTGAAGCGAATCGCCGAGCTGTGCGTGGTTCTGAGCAGTACAGGCAGGCGATCGAGGCGGGAACAAGTCAGGCGGGGACAGTCCGGGACTGCGACTCCAGGATACCTATGACTGGGCCGGCGCAGCAAGTGAATTGCCGGGCCGCGACGGAGGCCATTCCGACTTGGCGCTGCGTCAGCGGGCCGGGAGAATGCGAGCTGGCACCCTGCGGGAGACGCCCCATGCGGCCGCGATTCACGATTCTGAACTTGCTCGTGGTCACCACGTACATCGCGGTGACCTGCGCCGGGCTGTTGGATCCCGAGGCAATCGGCGGCGTCTCGATCCTGATGATCTGGGTTGCAGCCGTGATCGTTTTTGCCAGCCGCGCGGCCGGCGGCCCCTCTCCGCGCCGGGCCTTTGCTCGCGGGTTTATGGTCGTCTGCCTGATCTGCGCGTCGCTGTCGATGTTGGCGCGCCATCCGGACGAGGCGCTACTGATCCAATTGCAGGACGCCAACGTGATCGAACCGATTGGCACCGACTACCAACGCGCCTTGGGCTACGCGCGCCTTTCGCTGGCCCACGGCTCGTTGGCGCTCGGCGTGCTGGGCGGGTACGTGGCGCAGCGTCAATTTGGCGTCACCGAGCGAGCGCCAAACTCCAGCTCCGAGCAAACCGCGTAGATAAAGCTTGGAAAAAGGTCGTGGGCGGCTACGCCGGCCCATTGCTCCCGCTTCCGGCGATCCCTCAGCGACCGCGCCGCTTTTGACGGATATTCCCTCAATGCGGGCTGGATGGGCGGCCGATGAACGGTAGTGACCCAGTTACTTTCCGCTTCGCGCGCCGGCCGCTTTCCGGGGCGCTGGGGCGACGTTTACCCGCAGTTCGACCTGGATTCTCGCGCAAAAGGGGGGACACGCTATGCATCGCCGGATGCTCATGGCCCTGGTCTGCGCCGCCGCCGCGTGGGGCATGCTCCCCGCCGGTAAAGCGGCCGCCCAGCAAGCCTACGGCCGC
>JALHLM010000136.1 GCA_022844585.1 Pirellulales bacterium
CCGGGCGCAGTTCGCAGACGATGCGTCGCGCGAACTGGCCGGCGATTTGTCGCACCGCGAAGCGGCGATATGGCGGCTTTTCTTCTTCCATGCCGATCCACATCGCTTCGTTTTCGACCGCGCTAGCCGGGTTGAGCGCGCTGATGAACTGCCCGGGGAAGTAACGCAGCGCCATGACGCGAGCCGCGGCCGGAGCGCGATTGACGTGGACGTTAAAGATCGACAGGAACAACCCGATGCGCACCGCGGGGCCGTCGATGTAGCCGTCGTATTCCAGACGCGTGATGTCGACTACCTTGCCGTCGGCCGGTGAGACGAACAGCCCCGGCTCCTGGGGAATGACACGTGTCGGGTCGCGGAAGAACCAGACGATCAGCCCGCAAATTACGCCGGTGACCGGCGCGATCCAGGAAAACGGCACGTAGGTCCGGCCATAGGTGCTGGCAGCGATGATCGTGGCGATGGCCAGCGGGTAGGCCATCAATTGAAGCTCGCACAATCCCCAGCGCGCGAACGGGATTCGTTCCCGCCACTGAAACGGATCGTCCGAGACCGGCCAGGAAGCGGTGCATTGATTGCGGAAGTACTTCAGATCGCGCGGGTCGAGCACCTCGTGCGGGCAGCCGGCCGGATCCCCGTGGCGGAGTTTGGCCATCCGCGCGACGTACGCCTTGCGGAACGTCTTCAGGTACCAACGCCGGACGTGGCCCCAGGCCAGTTCGATCTGATAGCAAACGCCGCCGCCGGGCTGCACGCTCGGAATGTTGGCGGGAAGCGGTTCCAACTCGGCGCGCTGGGACGAATTCGTGTGGTTCATCACGACAAGCGTACTGTTTTACTGCGGCAGCGCGGAGAGGGACGGCGCGGCATGGTATCTGTTGCTCCGCGCGTAAAGCCCAGGAAAGGCCCCAGTTGTCGTGGAGGATGGAGAGGTTATCTGAGGCCTTCCCTGGGCTTGGAGGAGCAAGACGCCGCTATTTGAACTTCGTCCCCGCCCCCGGCCGGACGGCGTCGCGGAGCACTCCGCCGGGATGCCTGGCCAGGCTGTCGGTGAACACCCGGATGTCACCCACCACCGGGCGCAGGTCCTTGGTGAGCTGGTTGATATTCAGGACGGTGTTGTTGAGGTTGTGATAAAGGTCCGGGTTGTTGAGCAGCTGCGCAACGGTCCCCTCGGAATCGTTCAGGCGATCCGTGAAGCGGCCGACCCCTTCCAACGCGTAGTTGAGCGTGGTCAGCGTGGTATCAACCTTTGACGCGATCTCTTCGCTGCGCTCGGCGAGCGGGGCGGTGATGTCCTCGACGTTCTTGAGCGTCCGGTTCGCCGAGCCGATCGCAACTTGCATTTCTTCGATCGTGGCGTGTGCGTCGGCCAGCAGCTTCGGCAGGTCGGCGGCCGCCTGCTTGATGTTCGCGCGGAGTTCCGGGTCGCCGGTGATCTCGTTGATGTTGTCCATCGACTTGTTCAGGTTGTCGAGCGTGCGCTCCGCCTTGTCGACGATCCGCGAGAGTTGATCGTCTTCCGACGCCAGCACGCGATTGAGCCGCTGCGCCAGGCGGCTGATCTCCTGTCCGGCGAGCTCGACGCTCATCAGGGCGCGATTCACGGGGTCTTCGATTTCGCTCAGAATCGACGTGGGATCGACTTTATCCTCGCCGACCAGCAAGTCGCCGGGCTGAATCTCCTCGGCGGGCAAACCGAGATCATCGCGTTTGACGAACGAGATCGCCGCGTCGCCGCCGATCAGCGAGCTGCCGATGCGGGGGACTTCGTTTTTCATCAGCTTGCGGTCGGCGTCAATCTCGGCCGTGACGAGCGCGCCGGCGTCTTCCTTCAACTCCACGTTGGTCACGCGGCCGATGGTGATCCCGCTTTTCTTGATCGGCGTATCGCGCACGACGCCGCTGCCGTCCTGAAAGGTGATGAAGACGGTGTAGCGACGATGAAAAAAGGCCGGCAGCTCGCCAAACAGCAGCACGAGAATGCCCGTGATGCTGAAGGTGGCCAGCACCATCACGCCGACCCGAAACTGCATCGTGCGTTCGTCCATGGCGTCAGGGTGAGGAGTAAAGGAGTAAAGGAGGACCGATATGGACGGCGAAATTGTAGGTCAGGCACCGCGGTTGGAATTGAGGGCGCTGCTCAAGTTTCAAATTTCATCACGTCCCAAATCCATGCAAGGAATGTGCCTGACATGGACGCGCCGTCGGTTCTGTCAGGCACGCCTCTACGCAACCATTTGGGGTGTCATCGTGTTTGAATTATTTTCAACCTCTGTTGCTTCGGCGGCGGTGCCTGACCTACGAGTTATCCCCGTCGCTCGCCCAATTCTTGTAGGCGTTCGCCGGCTTCGCCGCGGACGAATTGCGTGACTCGGGGGTCCGGATGATTGTCCAGTTCTTCCGGCGTGCCGTCGAAGATGATCTGCGGTTCGCCGCGCTCCAGTCGCGCCAGCGGATAGAACATCACGACGCGGTCGGCGACTTTCCGGGCGGAATGCATGTCGTGGGTAACGACGATTCCGGTGACGCCCGTGCGCTTGCGCGTGCGGAGGATCAGTTCGTTGATGACGTCGCTCATGATCGGGTCGAGTCCCGTGGTCGGCTCGTCGTAGAGCACGACTTCGGGATTCATCGCCAGCGCCCGGGCCAGGCCGACGCGTTTGCGCATCCCGCCGGAGAGTTCGGCTGGCTTCTTGCCGAGCACGCTTTCCGTGAGGCCAACTTCGAGCAAGCGGTCGCGGACAATGTCGTCGATTTCGCGGGCGTTCACGCCATCGTTCTGCCGCAACGGGAAGGCGATGTTTTGGGCAATGGTCAGACTGTCAAACAGTGCCGCCATCTGGAACACGTAGCCGAACCGCAGCCGTTGTTCGGTAAGTTGCTTGTCGTTCAGCTTGGTCAGGTCGCGACCGTCGAAGATCACCTCGCCGCTCGTGGGACGTACCAGGCCGATCAACGTCTTCAAGAACACCGTCTTCCCGCAACCGCTCTCGCCGATGATCGCCAGCGTCTGCCCGCGGGGGATCTCCAGGTCGATATTGCGCAGCACCGCATTGCCGTCAAACACGACGGACACGTCGCGGGCCGCAATCAGCGGCTCGCCCGTCTCCGGCAGCGGTGATGGTTTGCGCGTTTTGACCATAAGTGTATTTCGTAGGTCAGGCACCGCAGTTGATGTCCAAACCGTCGGCGAAATGAAAATCTCTTTGGCGTCCAACGATTTTGCAAGATTTGTGCCTGACAAGGACGCGCCGTCGATTCCGTCAGGCACGTCTCTATCAGACCGTTTGGGACGTAGCGGCGGTTGGCTGTTTTTCGATCTCCGTTGCTTCGGCGGCGGTGCCTGACCTACGAATTGTTCCTCAAATAATCCTTGGCCCCTCCGGCCAGAGGTAGAAGTAGAAGGCGTCGAGCAGGATGCCCAGCATCAGGTCGATGATCAAGATTACGACGAACGAGGCGACGAACGAATTGGTGGCGGCGCGGCCGACGCCTTCGGCGCCGGGATCGCAATGGAAGCCGCGATGACAACTGATGACGGAGATCGCGGCGCCGAAGAACAGGCTCTTGAAGACGCCGCTGAATAAGTCGAACAGACTCACGAACCGCTGGGAGTGGTCCCAGTAGTGGTGCGAATCGATGTGCAGGATCACCACGCTGTAAAACCAGCCGCCGGCCACGCCCATGAAGTCGGCCATGATGGTCAGCGTCGGAATCAAGAACAGGCAGCTCAGAAACCGCGGGACCACGAGATAATGAATGGGGTTCGCCCCCATGCTGGCCAGGGCGTCGATCTGCTCGGTGACCTTCATCGTGCCCAATTCGGCGGCCATCGCGCTGCCGACGCGTCCGGCCAGCATCGTGGCGGCCAACACCGGCCCCAACTCGCGCACCAGCGACATATTGATCACCGCACCAAGTCGCGTCTCCAAACTGAGTACGCGGAACTGCGCGTAACTTTGCACGGCCAGCACCATGCCGATGAACGTCCCGGTCAAGGCGACGACTGGCAAGCTGAGGACGCCGATCTGATAAAAATTCGGGATCAACGTCTCGCGGCGCGGCAGCCGGGTGAACAGCCAGGACAAGGTGCTGAAACCAAACAGCGCCAGCCCGCCGAGGGCGACCATCCAACCGTTGAACTGCCGCCACATATCAAGCGCCGCGCGCCCTACGCCGGAGAACAAGGCGCGCACCAGCCCGTTCCGCGGCGCGGCAACAGTGGGGAGCCTTCCGGTGGCCATGCAATGAGCCTCCGCTCAACAAGCGCGCCGCCCGTCGGCGCGCAATGGGGCGCATAGACTATCGGTTGGGAAAGATTTAGGCGTGAGCAAAGTCTGCGGGTTGGGTGGATTTTGCGGAGGCGATTAGTTCAGGGAAGGCAATCGAATCGCCCCGGGCTGCGCATCTTCGCCATATTCGCGTGCAATCGAATACACTAGCCCGACGCGCAAGCGAGGGGGAGTTGACGCTGGCAATGAGTAAACGTCGTACTCAAATCGACGTCCTCTCCCCCTCGCTTGCGCGTCGGGCTAGTGTCGAATTTCTGCTAGCTGCGCCTCGCATACGCTTGCGACCGGCCACGCACTGGACTAACGTGCGATTCATGGACAAGGAATTGATTCTAAGCGAGATCCGGCGTACCACCCAAGAAAATGGCGGCAAACCACTGGGCCACCGTGCTTTCGCGTCGCAAACTGGGATTCAGCAATCGGATTGGGGACGTTACTGGCCACGCTTTGGCGACGTCGTTCAAGCTGCTGGATTCGCACCGAACGAAATGACGCGGGCATATGACCGAGACTTCCTATATTCGAAAATCGTCGAACTGACTCGCGAATTGGGGCACTTGCCCGTCGTCGCTGGGATTCGAATCAAAGCACAAAATGACAAGACATTTCCAAGCGAAAAAACTCTGAGGCGGTTGGGTCCGAAGCACGAAGTTGTCGATGACCTCATTAAGTATTGCGAGAAGTTCGAAGGACACACTGACATCCTTGCAATGTGCGACGCATGGCGTTCTGTGCGCCGACCAACGCGATCGGTGAGCCTGCATGATTCTGCGGTCGCCCCAGCTTCCTTTGGTTTCGTCTATTTGATGAAATCAGGACGATTCTACAAGATCGGCCATACGGTCAGCGTCGGTCAACGGCATCGTCAATTGGCGATTCAACTCCCAGAGCGGCTTGCACTCGTACACGAGATCAGAACCGACGATCCGCTGGGCATCGAGGCCTATTGGCATAATCGGTTTGCTTCGCGACGTCAGAATGGAGAATGGTTTGCGCTCACGTCGGACGACGTGAGGGCTTTTAAGCGCCGCAAGTTTATGTAGGTGATTCAGTGTCACGGCCAAACGAACCAGTTCGTCCCGAACCGCTCGCATATCTATTAACATGGACGACATACGGTACGTGGCTTCCCGGCGATGGTCGCGGTTGGACGCGACGCGGCGATGGAATACAGCCGTGGGATAAGGCGCTTCACGATGCCGCCGAGCAAGTGATGTCGGCGGACGCTTGCATACTCGACCCGGAACAGAGAGTCATCGTCGATACGACCATAGCCGTTCACTGCGGGATTCGTCGTTGGACGCTTTTCGCCGTAAATTGCCGAACGAATCATGTCCACGTCGTCGTCGCTGGGAACGCGCCGCCGAAGCTGATGTGCGAGCAGTTCAAGTCCTGGTGTACGCGACGGTTGAAAGCGGCCGACGCAATTGGTAGGGCGAAGTGGTGGTCCGAACGCGCGAGCGGGCGATTTCTCACTGACGAGGTAAGTCTCGAAGCGGCGATTGCTTACGTGCGTGATGGCCAGGATCGGCCAAGGAAGTAAGGGGCCGTTCCGCTACACTAGCCCGACGCGCAAGCGAGGGGGAAAGGGCGTTGAATTGAGTACGACGTGTACTCATGGCCAACGCCAACTCCCCCTCGCTTGCGCGTCGGGCTAGTGTTTCGTCGAGCTTGTGTTGCGCGATGCGAACGCCTACCCAAACAGCTCCATTACCGGCTCGCCCAGCCCGTCTTTCGTTACGTAAAACGGCCGGCGTTCGATTTCGTAGCCGTGGTTGGCGGGGATACCGAGGGCGCGGTAGATCGTGGCGTGGAGGGCTTCGATCTGGATCGGGTTTTCGATTGTCTTGCAGGGGCGTTCGTCGGCGGTCTTGCCGTAGAGAAAGCCCTTTTTCACGCCGCCGCCGAACATCAGCACGCAGCCGGCGTCGGTGAAGTGGCGGTGCATGCCGTAGTATTTCAGTTCGTTAACGACGTCCGGCACTTCGACCTGGTCCTTCACCTGATTGTCCGGCTTGCCTTCGGTCATCATGTCGCGGCTGAACTCGCTGGCCAGCACGACGAGCGTGCGATCGAGCAGCCCGCGGGCTTCCAGATCGAGAATCAACTGCGCGATCGGCGCATCGATCTCGGGCTTCAATTCCGACAGCCGCGTGTGGCCGTTGTCGTGCGTGTCCCAATGCTTGAACGGGATGTACTCGGTGGTGACTTCGATGAACCTGGCGCCGACCTCGACCAACCGCCGCGCGAGCAAACAGCCAAGCCCGAAGCGGCCGGTGTTGTATTTGTCGTAGCTCTCCTTCGGTTCCTCGCTTAAATCGAACGCTTTCGCCGCCGGCGAGCTGAGCAACCGGTACGCGTTGTCGACGCTCCGCTCCAGCGACTCGCGCTGGTAGTCGCTGCCATGCTCGGCGACTGGGCTGCGCGCGATCAGCTTCTTGTAGGCCTCGTAGCGCGCTTTGAAGCGCTCCGCGCTCATGCCGCCCGGCGGACGAATCGCATTCACGGCCTGGTCGGGATACGGCAGCAGGAAGGGGCCGTATTCGGTGCCGAGGAAGCCGGCCTGGTGGAAGGCTTTGAGCTCTTCCCCTTCGCCGACGTCGAACCGCTGGCCGATATCGATGAAGGCCGGCACCACGGGATCGCGCGGACCGAGCGTCTTCGAGATCCACGCGCCGATATGGGGCGCCGCCACCGTCTGCGGCGGGGCGTAGCCGGTGTGCCAGTGATACTGATGGCGCGAGTGGAGGATGAAGCCGAGGTCGCCGGCGCGGTAGGAGCGAATCAACGTCCCGCGATCCATCACCGCGGCCGTCTTTTCCAGCCCGGCCGAGAATTTGATGTTGTCCACCGCGGTGTCGATCGTGGGAAACGTGCTGAGAATGCGATTCGACTCGACGCCCGGCTCGAACGGCGTGTACCGCTTGGGATCAAACGTCTCCGTAGCGGCCATCCCGCCCCCCATCCACAACACAATCACCGCATCCGCCGTGGCGGGCAACAGCACATCGGAAGTCAACTCCGCCCGCAACCCGCGCGGCGAACCGGCCGCCAAAGCGGACAGAGTCGCCGCGGAAGCCGTCTTCAAAAAGTCACGGCGAGTGGGAGTAGGCATCGTGAAGTTCCTTGGTTGCCCGCGAAACACGCTGAACACGCGGAAAAAGGAGAGGAAGGTGGGTGGTGGATAAGAAAGACGCGACTACTCGGGCAATGGAGGCGAAAATGAGGTTGCCGCGCCGAGTTGGTTGGTCCTTGCGGTCTTGGTCAATGCGATGCGCTCGTGCTCCAGTTTCGGGTAGTGTCCAAAGTCCAATAGCAGACCAAGCTGCATGTTTGTCGCATGAAGATAGTTCAGTAGTTGGGCCCGATGCTCATCCGCAATGTTCGAAAGCGCCTTCAATTCCAGCACGATTTTACCATAGCAAATCAAATCCGGCTGATAACCATGCTTCAAAATTCGGTCGCGATATGTCAGCCTCAATGCAGGTTTCGGAGCGTAGTGAATCCGTAGGTGATCAAGTTCGATTTCGAGGCATTCTTGGTATACGGCTTCAAGGAATCCGCACCCCATTGTCTTGTAAACTTCGAAGCAAGCCCCCAGAATTGCGTACGACTCGTCTTTGTAGATGAGTTCCGCCCTCTCCCCATGCAACGTCATTTCAGCGACACCTCTCTTAATTGACCTGATTTCCAATCCGGATTTGCTGTACCACAGTTTCGTCTCCTTCCGTTCGTTCTTCGGCGTGTTCAGCGTGTTTCGCGGGCAACCATCAGTATACCAATTGAAACTCCGGCGACATGATGATTGACCAGAGTAGATCCTGGATACCTTCCGCGGTGGCTGCCGGGCCGATGAGGGTTTCCGCGTCGGCTTGTTCTTCCGGTCGTGGGTCGCGGCCGAGGGCTTCGCGGTAGAGGCTTTGCACGAGTTGATCGCGTTCTACGCCTTGCGATTGCCAGTACGCGCCGCCTTTCGCGAGTTGATCCGCGAGCGTCTGGCCGTTGGTGAGTTCCAGCGCTTCGAGCGTGGTCGCCGTTTGCGGGCGCGAGGTGACGACCTGTTCGCGGTTGGGGCGGCCCATCGCGGTCACGAGCGGATTCGATACCTTGAGTGCCGCGCGCACGCCGACGTCCTTCACCGCGGGCTCGCCACCGACTTGCGGCAATTCGACGTCCGCCTTTTCCGGCCAGTGATGGGTGATCTGTGAGAGCGCGTCGGAGAACTGCTCCGCGGTGAGGCGCTTCACCACCGGCCCATGGAAGATAAACGTCTCCGCGTCGCGATCGCCGCGATCGACGGCCGGCATCTGATAGGCGCGTGAGGTGAGGATCAATCCCAGCGTGTGTGTGAGATCGTAGCCGTGCTCGGCGAGGTCGACGGCGAGCCAATCCAAGAGGTCGGCGTTCCAGGGCGTGTTGTCCATGTCGTCGACCGGCTCGATGATGCCGCGGCCCAGGAACTTGCCCCAGAGCCGATTGACGATTGTCCGCGCGAGCCGGCCGTTCTGTTCGTGCGTCAGCAGATCGGCGAGTTGCTGTAAGCGCATTTCGCGGTTTCCCTGGCTGTCGATCGTGCCAAGCTCCGGATAAAGAAACTTCAGCGGCGCGTACTCCCCCTTGGGTTGATCACAGCGATGGACTTCGAGCTGACTCTCGGCGAAGACGCCAGCGAGTCCGTACGCGTCGTGGAGCGTCCAATCGTTGATGAAGCTATCGTGGCACGAAGCGCATTTGAGATTCACGCCCAGGAACACCTGCGAGACATTCTGCGCCGCCTGCATCTCGGGCACCTGGCTGGCGTTGACCACGCCGCGCCAGGTGATGCCCTTGATGAACCCTTCGGCGCCGGGCGCTCCGGTGACCAACTCGCGGACGAATTGATGGTACGGCTTGTTTTCGCCGAGCGCCGTGAACAGCCACTGCGAAACCTGCTGACGGCCGCCATCGATGTAACCAGTGCCTTGGTAATCGTTGCGAAGCGCGTCGTTCCAGAAACTGAGCCAGTGCGTGGCGTATTGCTTTCGATCAGCCAATAGCCGCTCGACCAGCATCGCTCGCTTGCCCGGCGCGGAATCCGCGCAGAACGCATTCAAATCCTCCGGCGAAGGCAACAGGCCGATCACGTCGAGATATGCGCGGCGGGCGAAAGTGCGATCGTCTACCTGCTCGGTCGACGAATGGCCGCTGGCGGCGAGATACGGCGCGAGCAAACGATCGATCGGATGTTCGCTGCCCGCCGATTCCGCCGACGGCAATTCCGGCTTGCGCGGTTTCAACTCCGCGGGAACATACTTCGGGCGAATGACAAAACCTTCTTCCCATTTCAAACCCTGGTCGATCCACGCCCGCAGAATGCCGACCTGTGCGGCGGTGAGCTTCGGCCCCTTGGCCGGCATCACGCGATCCGGGTCTTGCTGGGCGACGAGGTGAATCAACAGGCTCTCGGCGCTGTTGCCTTCAACGACCGACGGCCCGGAATCGCCGCCGGCCAGGACCGATTCGCGCGTACTGACCTGATACCCGCCGTCGTCGTTCTTCCCGGCATGACAGGCGACGCAACTACCGAGCAAAATCGGCGCGACGTCCTTGTGGAAATCGATCTGCCGCTCCACGGCCGGAGGCAAGGCCGGGGTTTCATCCGCCCGAGACGGGATCGCCAAACCGCCGATCAACAGCAGGCAAATCAGCAAGCGCGAACCAGTCATCGCGGGCGTCTCCAGAAGCGGACAGGCGGGGCGGCGGGCAGGGCCAAGCAGCCACTATCATCGACGACGCCGGACGTCGGTTCAAGTGCCGCCCGCCGTAGGTCAGGCACCGCCGCCGAAGCCAAGCATCACCGCAGCACACCTAACTCCGCCACGTCCTAAGTTGCGATTCCAGGCGTGCCTGACGGGAGCGACGTCGATTCCGTCAGGCACGCCTGGTGCGAATTCCTGGACATGACCGCATTCTGCATTATCGCGACGATTTTGACTTCGTCGGCGGTGCCCTGACCTACGACGGAGTGCCACGACAACGGAGATTACAGATACTCCTTCCAGCCGCGTTCTTCCATGATCTTCACGATCTTGCGGATGGATTCCTCGTCGTGTTTGTTGGCTACCAGCGTAGCGTCGGGCGTGTGGACAATCAGGCAGTCTTTCAGGCCGAGGGTGACGATCAGGTGATTGTCCGGGCCGCGGACGATCGTGCCTTGCGTGTTGATGCCGAGGTGTTTACCAGCGACGGTGTTGCCGTCGGCGTCGGACGGGAGCAATCGCGCAATCGCTTGCCAACTGCCGACGTCGTCCCAGGAATACGGCGCTTCGACAACGGCGATGTCGGTCGCGTGTTCCATCACGGCGTAGTCGATCGAGATGCCTTTGATCGCGGCGAATTCTCGCTCCAGCGTGGCCTCGTACTTGGCGGTGCCGAAGGTGTCGACAATGGCCTTTAGATGCGCGAACATCTCTGGTTGGCGGCGCTGCAACTCGTCGGCGATGGTGCGGGCTTTCCAGACGAAGATGCCGGAGTTCCAATAGAACGTGCCGGCGGCCAGGAATTCCTCCGCCAGCTTGGCGTTCGGCTTCTCGCGGAATTTCTTCACGCGGAATGCCGGGGCTTCGCCTGAGGCGATGGAGAGCGCTTCGCCGCGCTCGATGTAGCCAAAGCTTTCGGCCGGGTACGTCGGCTTGATGCCGAACGTGACGATACGGCCCGGCTGGGCGTCGACCAACCGCGCGGCTTGTTTCACCGCGGCCTGATAAACGTCGATCGGGCCGATGACATGGTCGGACGGCATCACCGCCATCGTGGCGTCTGGGTCGCGGGTTGCCAGCAGCAGCGCCGCCAGGCCAATGCAGGGCGCGGTATCGCGCTTACATGGCTCGCGGATGATGGAGCTCGCCGGCAGCGACGGCAATTGCGCTGCGATCGCGTCGGCTTGCTGGGCGTTGGTGAGGATCAGCATTTGATCCGCTGGCGCGAGACCCAGGAGACGGTCGACCGTCGCCTGGATCATCGTCCGATCGCCCACCAGGGGCAGCAGTTGTTTCGGGCGCAGGTGCCGACTTTCCGGCCAGAATCGGGTGCCGGAACCTCCGGCCATGATCACGGGATAAAGCATGCGTGGCAGCTCCTTGCTGTGCGTCTGGATTCCCGTGGGCGCTGTGGCAGTTTGCGGTTTATGGCGGGTTCTGGCAAGGGAGGGCCACGCGCGGCGTTGACCGGAGCGAGCGAGGCAGCTAAAGTTCGCCCCCGAAATCTCTTCCGCCGAGGAGCCGGCCGATGCCGACCTACTCACCGTCGCAAATCCCATCGCCAGCGCGCGGCGGCTGGGGCTCGCTGCCCAGCACGCTGCGAGTGTTGCACATCGCGCCGGAAGGCCGCGCTGACGCCTGGCTGGCCGAGGCTTTTGCGGCGGACAATGCCGTCGACGTGAAACTGACCGAAATCGCCGGCGCGGCGGCCGGCCTGGAACAATTGAACGTCGCCACGTTCGACGCAGTGCTGGTGACGCACCTGGAGGGCGTGCAGGACGCCTTGGCAATCGTGGAAGGCATCCGCGGCGCTGGCGGCGACGAGGCGCTGGTGATTCTCGGCGCGCAACCGGAACTGGAGATGGCGCCGCTGAGTTTCGAAGTCGGCGCCGACGCTTATTTGTCGCAGCGCACCACGTCGACGCGCGGACTGCTCTGGACCTTGACCAAGGCGGTCGAGCGCTGCCATATGGTGCGCGAGAATCGCCGCCTATCGCAATTGGAACGCTCACGGCTGGAGCGCGAGCACCACGAGGCGGAGCATGTGCTTTGCGAGCAACGAGCCTTGGTGCGCGACCTGGAATCACTGCATCGTCGCTGCGAGGAAGGGACGGAGGAGTCCGAGGCGGTCACTTCCGCGAGCGCCGAGTTGGCTTCGCGCAACACGCTGCCGGACGCGCAGCACGACTTACCGGCGCCGCTCGTGGCGCATTATCGCGAATTGCTGCGCACCCACGTGATCATGGGCTCCGGCAACCTGGCGGAAGAAATGCGGTTGCTGGCCGAACTTCTG
>JALHLM010000137.1 GCA_022844585.1 Pirellulales bacterium
CAGTTCGATCCCCAGCTTCTGCTGCTGAATGCCGGACACCCATTCCGCGGAACCACTAAGTTTGTTCACCGTCTTGGGCTGGAGCTTCGTATCAATCGTGATCCAATCCCCGTCGCCTCCTTTGGCGGTTCCGCGCGGACTCATGAAGCGCAGGTCCGCTTCGGTGAGCATGGCGTCGACTTCCAGCACCTGCCCTAGTACCAGCGGAGGCGGGCCTTTTTTCACGCGCTCCAGATACGGCCGGGCGGCGTCGTAGTCGCGGCCGACGTAAATCAACGTCCGCCCCGGGCGTTCTTCGAGCCATTCCTCGAGCCAATCGCGCACTTCTTGCGACGGCGGATCGAAGCTCGTCGAAAACCACACGATCACATCGGCCTTTTCGCGCAATCTCGGCGAAAGCCACCGCCAGTTCGTGACGCGATGTCCCGCGCGATCGAACATCTCGCTGAACAAGTGCGTCCCGTTCACGCTGTCCGCATGCATCGCGGAACGCGTGCCGTATTCCATCTGCAGTTCCGGCTGGCAGCCGGCGGTGCTAACCAGGAACATCAACGCGACGACGATGTAGGCGAAACGATAGCTCATGCTGCGGGCGCTCCTTCGCGGATGAGGCGTTCGAACTCGCCGACGCGCCGCCAGCAGGCCTCGAAAGCCGCCGCTGGCAGGCTGTGTTTGCCGAAGAACACGTGCTCGAACGCCACGACCGTCGGTTCCATCAGGCCGCGCAACCGGGCGTGGTTCTTCAATTCACGCAGATACTGGCGGTTCGTCTTGCCGCGCGTCAGCCGGATCATTTGCAACTTGTCCATTTCCACCAACTGGTAGCTGAACAAATACAAGATCGCCTGGCTGGGATTCCCTTCGCGATACAACCGCTCCGCCTCTTCCAGCAAGCTGGTCGGCTTCTTGTCCAATTGAAACGGCAGCGACTCGATCCGCCCGATCTCCGCGCGGAGGGCCTTCTGTCCTCGGAAGCCCGGCCCCGTAAGCATCGGCTGTTTGCGGCGATCGAAAAACGCCCTCAAAAGCACGTAGATCAACAAGCCGATCAGCAACAGCGCAGCGCCCCAAATGATCGGCTTGAAGATCGCCCACCAGTCGACATTCGAAGTGCTGCGCGCCTTCACGCGAATCGGCTTCTCGGCGTCCTTGGTCGCATCGTACCAAGGCGGCGCGCCCCAGCCGTCGAGGGATTCCTTAACCGACTCAACCGACTGCAGGTCGTCTTCGGCGAGGCTCGGCTCCGCGTCTTCCGCCTGCGCCAAACTCAGAAACGTGGGTGCCTGGGGCAGGGGCACGATATTCACGCTGGAAGAATTCAAACGAGCTGGGGCTTCGCGGAATCGAGTTGACACATCCAACGATGCCCCAGCGGTTGAGGCCAAAGTATCGTTCCCGACGCCCCAGCCCCAGGCACCCAGAGCGAACAGGAGTACGATGCTACGTCGTTTCATTGCGTCGCCTGCCTGGCCAACTTGGCCGCTTCGGCGCGCAATAGCAACTCGACTTCCCAGCCTTCGGTCTTGATTCGCAAGTCGAGATAGCTCAGGTAGCGCACGACGTTGAAATAAGCGACCACGAACCACAGCGCCGCCGGGAACAGCACCGTGTACGAATACTGGTCCAACGCCAATTGGTCCGTGAAGATCTGCCGCGCCCAGCGTAACGTCGCCCACAGCGCCACAACCCAGCAACCGCCAAAGGCGAGCGACGCCAGCCAGCGGCCGAACAGTTCGCCCAGGCTGAACTCGTGCAGCCGCGTGCAACGCTTGAACGTGCTGATATGGTGCGACTTGCCGGCGAAGATCGGGTTGCGCTCCAGCAAGATGACTTCGTTCATATACGGCCAGACGACATACAGCACGAGAATCGTCACGGTGAACAGGATCATCGCCGCGCGGCAGAACACCTGAATCAGCGTCAGCTGAAACAGCGAGTTGACAAAATCGCGCCGCAATCGCACCCAGTCGGGTTGATCGTGAAACATCAACTGACCGAAAAACAACGTGACCAGTGACGACGCCAGTGGCATTTCCCAGGCCACCAGCAGCAGGTACAAGGCCACGTAGCCCGCGGGAAACGCCTCGATGTCGTATTCCAGGTCGGCCAGTTCTGTCAGGCCGAGCAGCCAGTAGTTGAAGATGGCGAACGGCAGAATTCCCAGCAACGACAGCGCCAGCCACGCCCCCGCATGGCCGCGGATCACCACCATCGCCAGATCAAGCAGTTCCAGGTAGGAACGCTCGCGCACCGCAATCCGCATCCGGTCAAACTGCATTCGTCTGACCTCCCCGCGGATACCCGAGCGCGACGAAATAGAAGATCAGCACGCCGCAACAGAGGACGGCCACGCCCGCCTTGACGGCGTATGGCGCGGTGCTGGGGGAGAGGCACGCTTCAATCAGCCCAGCCAAGCCGAACAGGATCACCGCCGTCACGGCCGCTGGGACGGCTTCGCGAAACGCTCGCCGGAGCGACGCTGTCCGTGTGTAGCCTCGAGTGTCGATGATCGAAAAACCCAGTTTCATGCCAGCGGCGGCGCCCAGCACGATGGCGGTCAATTCGAACGGACCATGCGCGGTGACGAATTGAAAGAAATTCGGGCCAGACTTCGACGTGATCATGAAACCGAACATCGACCCTAAATACAGGGCGTTGAAAATCGTCTCATAGATTCCGCCCACGCCGAGCAAGATACCAAACACGAAACAGCGCAGCCCGATCGTGGCATTGTGATTCAGATAAAAGCCCGTGCCGGCCTGCGCGGAGTTGAAATCGGTGCCGCCGACCGAATCGGCGTGCATTTCCTCAACTTGCTGCAAACCTTCTTTGCCGACCACCAGGTCAGCAAACGCCGGGCTCAACCAGGCCGCCAGCATCGAAGCGATGAACACGCCATAGAACAAGCAGAACGCCAGCCGCACGCAGTTGTCGTGGAACAGCCGTTGCGGCACCAGGTGCAGCAGTTCGTAGAGCCAGCGCTTGTAGGCGAACTTCCGGCTCAAGTAGAGCTGGTTGTGCGCGCGCCCTACGAGTTGGTGGAGATACTGTACCGTGTTCGGCGGCAGTTGATACGCGTCGGCCAACGCCAAATCCGCGCACGCCGCGCGATACAACGTCGCGAATCGCCCCACGGCCGGCGCCCCCGCCGCGCGCTTGCGATGCTGCTCCATCTGCACGCAAAGCTGCTCCAGCTCGCGCCAGTTCTGCAATCGCGATTCGAGCAGCTCGACGACTTTCATGGGGGAGGGGGCGGAGGAGTAGAGGAGTAAAGGAGTAAAAGAGTTATTGGCGCGAGGGTGGGTTAGATTTGATGTTTGTTCGAACGGAGTTGGTGTAGGCGTCGAGGAGGCGGCTTACTTCCTGGAGTTGCGTGAGCAGCGCCGTCGAATCCCCATAGTCCAGGTCATTTGCAAGTATCAGGTAGTAGTGCGCTTCGTCCAAGGACGCTTGGGCAATGTTGTAGAATCGCGTCTTCTCCAAGGCACTTCTTCTTCGAAACCCTTCCACGATATTCGCCGGTATGGACACGGCCGCTCTTCGCAATTGAGATGTTAACCCAAACGCCTCTGTCTTGGGAAAGCCAGACGTGAACTGATAAGTCCGCAATACCAACTGATGAGCCTTCCGCCAAAGCAGCAGATCCCGAAACGTCTTCGCAGCTCCATCACCCATAAATTACCCCTGTTGATAAAATCCTCCTTTACTCCTTTACTCCTTTACTCCTTTACTCCTCTCCCCTACTACGTCATCCAGCACTTCCGTCGCCGACGCGATGAATGCTCGGTGATAGACGGCGCACAGCAGCAGGTCGTAATTCGTGTTTGCGGGCAGGTTATAGCGCTCGCGCAAGGCTTCGCCTAAGTGGCTGGCCATTTCGAAGCGCCGGGCGACGGGGACGCGCAACCGCCGTTGCACATACGCCGAGAGGGCCCGGCCCAGGCTGCGGTTCACCACCAGGTTCACCGGCAACTGTGTGGCGAGTTGCAGCGCGGCTGGTTCCGTTACCCGGGCGACGCCGTAGAGCTGTTGCGGTTCATCCAGCACGACCATCGTGCCGGCGGCCCAGTCGCCGAGCCGTTGGTAGTTGCCGTAGACGAACATGAACAGCAGGCCGAGTTGCAACGTCGAGAGTGGGATCAGTGATTCTTCGATCGTCCAATAGGCCCAGGGCAGGGTATCGGCGTGGCGGAGGAAATTGCGCCCGATCGCCTGAATGCCGTTGATCGGCTGGCCATCGTCCGAGAGCACCCGCAGCCCGAACATCCGTTTGCCGAGCGTCTGGCCGTTCCAGAGCGACTCGAAGACGCCGCCGTAGAACCAGGTGGTGAAAAAATGGGCGACGGCAGCCAAAAGGGACACGGTGCCCAGGCTTTGCAGGACGCCGAACACAAGCAGGGTGATTATGTAGATGACGATGATAAACACCCAGCACAGCAGATTATCGAGCAGGTACGCGCCGAGCCGCCGAAAAGGCCCCGCCACGCGATATGTGAATTCGATATTCTCCGGCGTGACGATCTCGATGCGGTTATCGAGCTGTTTGATCGCGCCGTTCATGCGAGTCCGAAAACCAGGTGCCGTCCCGGAAAGAGCGAATGCCTCACATTATTCGTCATCCCACCGCGACCCGCAAGGAAGCATCCGGACTGGGCAGCAGGGACTTGTAGGAGGCGTGCTATTTTTGCGGAATTGAAAGCAAAGTCGCCCCGCGGGCCTTTGTCTTGAGCGAATACACCTTGTCGCTGCAGGTCACATAAAGGATGTCCCAGTTCGGCCCGCCGAACTCCACGTTCGACAAAAACGCGTTTTGCGGTTTGGCGATCACTTCCCAGAGCCGGCCCTGGTCGTCAAACACCTGGATGCCCGCGTGCGTCGCCACGTACACGCGGTTCAGCGTATCCACCGCCATCCCGTCCGCCCCGCTTTCCGTCCGGCCAGGTGTCAGATTCATCGTGTAGAACGGCTGCTTGGCGGACAGCGTGCCGTCGTCGCCGACCTGAAAACTCCACAGGTGCCGGCCTGCAAACTCTGCCACGACCAGCGTTTTACCGTCCGGCCAGAGAATCAATCCATTCGGCCGGGCGATTCCCTCATCGACAACCCGCTGCTCGCCTTTCGGCGACACGTACCAGACCTTGCCGTTGTCGAAATCGGTGAAATACACGCCGCCGTCGCGAGTGACGACGACATCATTCCCGGCGACTCCTTCGGAAAGCGTCGTCGGGTTTCCCTCGCCGTCGAACGTGACGATGCGCTTCAGGCCGCCCTGGCAACCGAACAGCCGGCCGTCGGCGCCGAACATCAGCCCGCCGACGCCTTCGCTCTTTTCGACGAACACGCTGATGTTGCCCGAGGCGTCAACCTTGTGAATCCGGTTGGCGCCCACGTCGGCAAAGTAGAAGTTGCCTTGACCGTCCCACGCGGGCCCTTCGGTGAAGCGGTAGCCTTCGCCGACGAGCTTCCACGACTCCCCTTCCAGCAAAATGTCGGAGTTCTTCGTGGTGGGCAGCGCATCCTCGCGCCAGAGCCAACGCAACGCCTCCGGCAACACCGCGCCGCCATGCTTCCCGTTGTGCCCGCCATCGCCGAAGACCAATTGATGGTCGTAGCCCTTGAACTTCAGAGCGGCCGCCAATTCCTGATTCGCCAGTGGCCAATTCCCGTGGTTGTTGTCGAGATCGCCGCTGCCGTCTTGCAGGTACACGCGGATCGGCTTGGTCTCGCTCTTTCGCACGAGCGCTGCGTAGTTATGTCCGCCGCGAATGTTGGTGAAACTCCCCACGTGGCTCAGCACCTTGCCAAACGCATCGGGCCGTTCCCAGGCGGCGGTGAACGCGCAGATGCCGCCGGAACTGATGCCGCCGATCGCCCTGCCCGCGGCGTCGGTCCGCAGGTTGTATTGCTTGCCGACCTCCGGCAGGATCTCCTCCAGCAGGAACCGCACATACAAATCCGAGAGCGAGTCGTACTCGAAGCTGCGATTGCTCCGCGGCCGGCGACCTTCGCCCGCCGGGTACTCGCCCGGATTGATAAACACGCCGATCGTGACCGGCATCGTCTCGTCGTGAATGAGGTTGTCAAACACGACCGGCACGCGGAAATCGCGTTCCTCGCTCACATACGACCCGCCATCCTGAAACACCATCACCGCGGCCGGCTGATCCGCCTTGTACTGGGCCGGCACGTAAACCCAGTAATCACGGACCGTTCCGGGAAACACATTACTCGTCTCCCAGCGGTGCTTGGTGACCGTGCCACGCGGGACGCCTTCCTTGCGCTGGGAATCGGGACCAAGTTGGTAGTCGTCAGCGGCCAGCAACGGCGTGGCCAGAAACAGCAGCGCTAACGGAACGAGCAACAATCGCAACATGGTGGGCAACCTCGATGCGGCCAGTGGGAACAACGCGATGGACGTGGGATTCCCCCAAAGGCTAGTCGCCCCACGGACGGGTTGCAAGCTGCCGCACTGTTAACCGAGGGCTGTTCTCGCCGGTAACATCTGGTGGCCGCCATGCGGCCGACGTAGATCCTCGGAGTGTGCGAGCAATGTCCAAGAAATACCGCCTGGTGCGCCGGCAATTTATTCCCCGGAGCGTCGAGGAGACTTTCGCGTTCTTCTCCGACGCCATGAACCTGGAGGCGATCACGCCGGCGTTCCTGAAATTCAAGATTCTCACACCCGCGCCGATCATCCTGCGACCCGGGACGGTGATCGACTATCGCCTGAAAATCATGGGCGTACCCGTCCGCTGGCAATCGACGATTGACACCTTCGAGCCGAACCGCCGCTTCACAGATACTCAGCTGCGCGGCCCCTATCGGCGGTGGCATCACCTGCATGAATTCACGCCGGTCGAAAGGGGCACGCTGATGACCGACTGCGTGGACTACGAAATCCCGCTTGGCCCGCTCGGCACGCTAGCTCACGTGCTATTCGTCAACCGCTCACTCCAACAGATTTTCGACTACCGGCAAACCAAGGTGGTCGAACTACTCGGCGCACCGTCGGCTGAGCAAACCCAAGCATACGCGAATGCGTAGCGGCATCCCGAGCCTATTCAGAGGATTCACCACGGAGAACACGGAGGGCACGGAGAGAGGACGGGGAGTTTGAGGTTTTCAGTGGAAGGACCAAAGACCCAGTCTGCTCGAAATGGAACAAACCTCAGACTTATCCTTATCCTTTCGTGACTTTCGCGCCTTTCGTGGTTCCTCTCCTCCCGTCTCTCCTATCCTCCGCGTCTCAGCGCCTCCGCGTTTCAAACGAATTCCTCTCCGTGACTCCGTGACTCCGTGGTGAATTCGGATCAAAGCAGCGGCGCCAGCAGCCGGACTGCGTTGCGCACGACGCGTCGCGTGAGCGAACAGTCCTGCCAGTCATCGAGTCGCAGTGCGGTCGATTGTTGAATGTAGCGCTCCTGTAAGTCCCGCAGGGCCTTCGTGAATCCGTCGTCGTAGATCAGCAGTGAGATCTCGAAATTCAACCACAGCGAGCGCGGGTCGAGGTTCAGTGACCCGAATAGCGACATCCGTCCGTCCACAGTGATGCTCTTCGTATGCAGTAGGCCGCCGTTGAAGCCCATGATCCGCACGCCATGCGACAGGAGATCGCCCGTCATGGCTTCACTGGCCAGCCGCACCAGCCGCGAGTCATTCTTCGCCGGCACCACGACGGTCACCGCCACGCCGCGGAGCGACGCGCTCGTGAGCGCCGTCATCAGGTTCTCGTCGGGCACGAAGTACGGGGAGGTAATGACCAACTCCGTTTGCGCCGAATAGACCGCGGTCAGCAGAATCTGATTGATCACTTCCGGCCTGAATTGCGGGCCGCTGGGGATTGCCTGCATGATCGCGTCCGACTGACGGGCAGCCGCCAGACCATGTTGTTTCTTCAACACCTCGCCGGTGTCCAACTCCCAATCGGAAGCGAACGTCAGCCAGAGGGCATCGACCACGGGGCCCTCGATCCGCGTCATCGCGTCGACCCATTCGCCGACGTTGGCGTTCTGTTTGAAGTACCGGGGATCGACCAGGTTCTGGCTGCCGGTGTAGCCGAGGCGCTCGTCGATGACGACGATCTTGCGGTGATTCCGCAGATCGAGCCGCTGGAACCAGAGTCGCATGATTCCCACGGGCAGCGAGGCATGCACTTCCGCGCCGGCGTCTTTCAGTTGACGGAAGGCAGGGCTGCGCACAAACGCGGCGCTCCCGAGCGCGTCGACCTGGATCCAACAGCGCACGCCACGCTTGGCGGCGCGCTCGACCGCTGCCAGTACGTCATCCGCCAGACCGCCGTTGTGCCAGATATAGAACTGGATGCAGATCGATTCGCGCGCGGCATCGACGTCGGCGATGAGCCTGGCGAAAAACTCCGGGGCCGAGGTCAGCAGCTCCCAGCGATTGCCGGCTTGCGCAGCGATTCCGACGAGCCGTTTCGATAGCCGTGCCAGCGCCCGTCCGCCGGAGCCATATTGGTTCAGGTCGACTTGCTCAACTGCCGCCGACCGCCGGACGCGAAAGCGCTCCGTGAATTGCTCGGCGCGCCGCGCGCGCGTCCGTCCCAAAGGAGTCTCACCAACGAGCAAGTAGAGCAGGCCGCCCAGAAACGGCAGCAGCAGAATAATCGAGAGCCAGGCTAGCGAGGTGCCCACCGGCCGTCGGCGCATGATGACGCGGAACGAAAGCCCCAGCCGAATCAACCAGTCGCCCACCAGCAACAGCACGGCCAGCCAAGAATAGTAATCCATGGCGGCCAGTCTAAACGATCAGCGAACCACCGGACATGAAGCGAATGAAGTACGGACCGTTAACGCTGAATGACGAATGTCGAAGCCGGTATGACGAATCAAATCCGAATGTCGAATGCTCTCAATGTGAGACAACGTCGCTCGAATCCGTCTCTTTTCTCCCCCACCCTCACAAACCTCTCTGCGCCTCAGCGCCTCCGCGTTTCAAGGCGGTTTCTCCCTCCGTGCTCGCCGTGTCCTCCGTGGTTAAGCCGCAAAATGCCCCAAAAAAATTCCAAAAAAAAATCCCGGCCGATGCTTCTGGGGTCGCATGGCCGGGACGGTGGATTGTATTGTTTTGCTACAGTTGTTTGATTCTGCGTGTTTCATTTTGCAACACGTGAGTCGGGAACCGGTGTTGCCATCCAGTTCCCGACTCGACGAGTTTGCGTGATGACCTCTCTCCGTTCCTCAGGAAAGCTGCCTCTTCCGTTCCAAAACGTGCCTCTTCCGTTCCGGAACAGTCTCTGTTCGGCTACTTTCCTTGCGAGATCCACGCAAGGTTGCACTTGCCTCTTCTTCTCCACCGGCCCCGACAGCTAAGCGAGTCTTGTTGCAGGCCTCTCCTCCGCACCAGGCCCCGCCACACTGTTTTGCCGACGCTCGCCCTATTAGCAAGTGCCGTGCCAAATGCTATCGAAGGGCGGTCGGCTCGAGATTGACAGCGACATTCCTTAACTGGTATTCACCCCGATCGATGTCGCCCGTTCATCTCTTGTATGGGAGCTTGCCGCGAATGCGCCGAGAGCCGCTCTTTCATCTGGCGTTGCTCCTCACACTTTTCTTGGCCGCGGGATGTGCGAAGCATCGTCAGGCGACCGTGGCCACGCACGGTTCGGACCATGCGGCCGTCTGCACATCGGGCTGACGGTAGACAAGCAATCGTGCATAGTTGATGCACGCGGATGATCGTCGCCGAGCGGCCATCGATCAAACGACTAACGGCCAGTGCTTCGGACCGGCGCCTGCGGGAAGGGCGAACCAGTCGGGCGCTGGGTTCCGGGAGTTGCCGGCTTGCTTTGAGAGCTGCTGCCGCTGCCTGGTGCAGGGACCGGGAGCCGCACATAGGGATTGGCGAGCGGCTTCGGCGGCTGCACCACGACTGGTTTTGCGACCTTCGTCGGCCGTGGCAGCGCCGCGGTCGGCGACTCCACGGGGCCACGCAGCCAAAACGGCGTTCGCGCATCCGATTCGCCTTGATTCGCCGTCTTCCACCGCAGGAGTGGATCGCCATGCGTCGGTGATTCGTCACTCGGCCCGCCAATCTGCATGCGGGGCTGATATTTGCTGACGTAGGCCTCACGCTCCGGGCCGCTATCACGCGACCGTGGCTCGGAAAGATCGAACCAGACGCCGCTGAAGCCGTCGAACTCTTCTTCGGTGGCTTCTACCGCCGTGACGGTCGTGGCCTGTGCGGCGTGCGACTGCTGGGCCTGCTCGTCTTCGAATTCGTCGTCCTCCTCAAAATCCGCGCGCGGCGTGGAAGGCCCTTGCACGTTGGCAAATGCATAACGGTAGTTGGGGTCGACCTCGTGAGCGCTCGCCACATCGGCATTGGCGGCGCCTAAATCGCCCAGCTTCTCGTAGACCTCGGCGCGGCGGTAAAAGGCCTCTGAACGATGGGGATCGACGACGAGCGCCTGGGAAAAGTCATCGATCGCGGTTTCCATTTGGCCGGTGGCCGCGTGGGCGCGGCCGCGGCCGATCCATGCCGCCGCTGATTTCGGATTCTCGGCCAAGATGCGGTCGTAAACGACGATCGCATGGCTATATCGCTTCCGCCCGATCAGTTCGTCGGCCTGATCCAATGGGTCCTGCTCTGCGCAACCTGCAATCAGCAGCAGCCCCAAGAGAAGTCCCGGCAGATAGGGCCATGCTCGCATGCTAACAAGTTCCGGGACGGACAATCGTGGCACGTCTGCTGAGGACGTGTTCAGATTCAATCTACTCGACTTCTACGAAAAGGATACGACTTCGGTTGTTGGAAGCAATAGTCGCCGGGCCATGGGCTCTTCCGCCGGCGCGCCCGCAAAGTTTTCCTAGATTGGCCAAAGTCGGGCTGGCGACTTTGACGATAGTTCGGACCGTATGAAATAGGCTGACTTTGCGGGCAGATTGACGGAAGTTCGGGTGGTTGGCGGTGGTTGGGTAAACCATGACTCGACGCTGACTGCTCTCGGACGCACCGCTCAGCTCGCCGGACGCGGGTTCTGGTTCTTGGTTCTGACTTCTGAAGGATTCCCCATGGCCTCGGTGGTGCAAAACCTGAGTCGCGGCGGGCGGCGGCGGTGGGCCGTGGCCTGGGTTTGCCTGGCCTGGGCGGGCGTTTCCACTCTGTTGGGTGGGTGCGCCGTGCTGCCGAGCGCCTCGACCATGATCGGCGACCCGCCCCAGCCCGGTCCGACCACTCAGGTGGGGGAAGAAGCGTTCTTGCCGCACGAGTTGAACAAGGTTTCGCTGCCGGAATACGTCATCGAACCCCCCGATATTCTGCTGATCGACGCCGTCAAGGTCGTTCCTAAGGCCCCCTACCGGGTAGAAGCACTCGATGTGTTGTTCATCCAAGGAACCGGCCTGCTGCCGGAATCCCCGCTGGCGGGGCAGTTTCCGGTGGAACCGGGCGGCCGCGTGAACCTGGGGCCGGTCTATGGCACGGTGCGGGTGATCGATCTGACGTTGGACGAAGCCCAACAGGCGATCGCGGCCCATTTGCAGCGGACGGTGGGCATCCGGGCGCCGGAGATTTCGGTGCAGTTGGTGACCAGTTCGAACCAGCAGATGATCAACGGCGAGCACCTGGTCACGCCGGACGGCTCGATCAACCTGGGCACTTACGGCTCGGTCTACGTGGCCGGGATGACGCTCAAGCAAGCCCGGCTGGCGATTGAAGCCCATCTGGCGGAGTTCCTGGACTCGCCGAGCGTGTCGGTGGACGTGTTCAGCTACAACAGCAAGGTCTACTACGTGATCACCGAAGGAGCCGGCAACGGCGACCAGATCGTCAAGCTGCCGATCACGGGGGGCGAAACGGTCCTCGACGCCCTGGCCCTGGTCGGCGGCACCAGCGCCACGACGAGCATGAACATCTGGGTCGCCCGGCCCACCCCGAACGGCTGCGACCAGATCCTGCCGTTCGACTATCGAGCTACCACACGCGGCGGTTCGGTGGCCACCAACTACCAACTCCTGCCGGGCGATCGCATCGTCCTGAGCGAAGACCCCTGGCGAGCCGCCGACACCTGGATCGACAAAACCATCAACCCGTTCGAACGAGCCCTGGGCTTCGCCCTGCTAGGCTCGCAAACGGTGCAAAACATCAACCGCTTCCCGAAGGGCCTCCGACAAGGAAGCTTCTAGGGTGAGCTGATCACGCGAAACGCGATCCGCTAGCACAACACAAAAGTCCATCAACAA
>JALHLM010000138.1 GCA_022844585.1 Pirellulales bacterium
TCTTTCGATCTTCCCTTCTCTCCCATTTTTTCGTGTGTTTAGCGTGTTTCGCGGGCCACTCCGAGTTGTGTAGCACAACGTCGCCCGAATTCTTTCGCGTCCATTTCCCGCATTTCGCGGTTCCCTCCGTCCGGCACACGCCTAGCTACCCCTTCTTTGCGGAAATCCGCCGGTAGATGGCCAGCGCCACCAGCGAGCCGATCACCGACATGATCAGGCCGGCCGGGTTGATCGTGTCGATGCCCTTGCCCGTGAACAGGGCGCCGATCAGCCCGCCCACGAACGAGCCGATGATTCCCAGGATCATCGTGCCGGTCCAGGTAAAGCTGTCCGGCCCCGGCATCAACAACCTGGCCAACGCTCCGGCGATCAATCCCCAGACCAGCATGGAAATCAACGACCACATGACTTGAACCCTCGGCGTTGGGAAATGCGCAATCGCGCGTTCGGAACGCCTTGATTATTGCCTGCTGAGGTTCGCCGTACAGTATTTCCCGCCACGCGTCGCCGATTTCTTCCCTGCGCGGCGCATTATCCTTGTCGCGGCGGGCCCGTTTCGCATAGACTGCCCGTCCCTTGGCCGATAGCACGGAAACCCAATCGTGGCTTACAATTAGCAGTACGCCCCGGGCAGTAAATCCTCCTCGATTTTTCCGGCTGATGATGTCCGACTCCGTCTACCAGCGATGCATCGACCCCGCCTGTGGGCAGACCTATGGCGTAGAGGAAGTCCGCACCGCGTGCGGGACGTGCGGCAACTTGCTCGACGTCGCCTACGATTGGGCGAAGCTGCCGCTGCCGAAAAAGCTCGCCGACTTCGAACACAAATGGTCGCGCCGGCACGAGCCGCTCGAATACAGCGGCGTGTGGCGGTTCCGCGAACTATTGCCCTTCGCCCCCGACGACCGCATCGTCACGATCGGCGAAGGCCAGACGTTGCTGCAACATGCCCGGGACGTCGCCAAGTACGTCGGCCTGACCGGCGGCGAACTGCATTTGCAATATGAGGGGATGAACCCCTCCGGCAGCTTCAAAGACAACGGCATGTCGGCCGCCTTCACGCATGCGCACACGATCGGCGCGAAGCGGGCCGCCTGCGCATCGACCGGCAACACCAGCGCGTCCCTCGCCCTTTATTGCGCCGTGACCAAGCACATGAAGGCCGTGATCTTCATTGGCTCCGGCAAGATCAGCTACGGCAAGCTCTCGCAGGCCCTCGATTACGGCGCGCTCACGGTGCAGATCGCGGGCGATTTCGACGACGCGATGGCCCGTGTGCAGGAGATTTCACGCGAGCTGGGCATCTATCTGGTAAACAGTGTCAATCCCTTCCGGCTGGAAGGGCAAAAGACGATCATGTACCGCGTGCTGGAAGCGCTCCGCTGGGAAGTGCCGGACTGGATCGTGGTGCCCGGCGGCAACCTTGGCAACTCCAGCGCGTTCGGCAAGGCCTTCATCGAATTGAAAGAGCTCGGCCTGGTCGATCGCCTGCCCCGGCTGGCCGTGATCAACGCATCCGGCGCGAATACGCTCTACGAACTTTACGAGCGCCGCGGTGTCCGTTGGGACGACGGCAAGCCGCAACCGGCCGTCTGCGGCTACTACGAACAACTCGATCAGCAATCGAAACGCGCATCGACGATCGCCAGCGCCATTGAGATCAATCGACCTGTGAATCTGAACAAGTGCCTCCGAGCGCTAGACGCGATGCAGGGCGTCGTCCGCGAAGTGACCGATCAGGAAATCATGGACGCCAAGGCGCAAGTCGGCGCCGGCGGGCTGGGCTGCGAGCCAGCCAGTGCCGCGAGCGTCGCCGGCGCCAAGCAACTGCTGGCCGAAGGGATCATCGGCCGCGACGAGCGCGTGGTGTGCATCCTCACCGGGCATCAACTCAAAGATCCCACGGCGACGGTCGCCTACCACACCACGGATCAGGACAAGTTCAACGAAGTCCTCGGCAGCCGCGGCGTCCGCCGCGCCTCGTTCGCCAACCGCGCGGTCGCCGTCAACAACAACCTGAACGAAATCATCCAAGCGATCCAGCTTTATAGCTAAAGCACTGGAGCAACCAAGCCAGCGCGCACGACCCAGCGTCCGCGCCGCTCCTTTACTTCTCTACTCCTTTACTCCTCCCTCTCCTCCTCCCTCATGCCAAGCATCCGACTAGCCGTCCACGGCGCCGCGGGCAGAATGGGCCAGCGCGTCATCGCCTGCGCCTTAGCCGATCCAGCGCTCCAAGTCGTGGCCGCCCTCGAATATGCCAAACATCCTCGCCTAGGCGAAGATGCCGGAACGATCGCCGGCGTCAAGTCGCTGGGCGTGACGCTCAGCGAGCAACTCAGCGTCGACGCCGACGTGCTGATTGATTTCTCCACGCCCGCCGGCGCGGAACGCGCCACGATGCTGTGCCTCGAACGCAAGCTTCCGCTCGTCATGGCGACCACGGGATTGGAAGCGGCCGCGCAGACGAAACTACGCGATGCCGCGTCGTCGATCCCGCTCGTTTGGTCCCCCAGCATGAGCCTGGCGGTGAATCTCACGATGAAGCTCACCAGCATCGCCGCCGCGGCGCTCAAGGATTACCCCGGCGGCGCCGATGTCGAGATCATCGAGCGGCACCACCGCTTCAAAGAGGATTCCCCCAGCGGCACGGCGATCAAGTTCGGCCAGATCGTCGCCGACGCCATGGGTCAAGCACATCATCAACACGGCCGCGAAGGCCGCCCCGGCGCGCGACCGCACGGCGAGATCGGCTATCACGCGGTCCGCACCGGCGACAATCCAGGCGAGCACACGATCGTCTTCGGCATGCTGGGCGAAACGATCGAACTCACCGTCCGCGCCAGCAACCGCGACTGCTACGCCCAAGGCGCGTTGGCCGCCGCGAAATTCCTGATTGGCAAGCCCGCCAACCTCTACGGCATGAGCGACGTCCTGGGCGTCTAAAAAAAACGGATATGTGATGAATCGTCGGCGTGGGGCCCAAACACTGAAAACTGAACACTGAAAACTTCCAACTCCCCATGTCGAAATGCGACGAAGGCTACCTCTGCGACGTCTGCGGACTGGACGTGGCCGATATCACCAATAGCGATCTCTACTTGCGCTACGTGATCGGCCTCTTCGATCCCGAGGTGCTGCACACGACCAAGGAACGGCATCTCCGCTGCGACCCCATCTTGGCGCAATACATCTGCGACGAACGCTTCCAGCCAATCGCCGTCGACGGCCCTTTCGATAAGCGCACGCTGGATCCGAATTATGTCCGCGAACAAGAAACGCTTATCACCCGCGGTTACCGTCGCCTCTACGAAATCGGCCGCGAAGGCCAGGCGATCATCGACTATCCACTGCCAGAAATCCGCGCCAAGCTAGCGCAGCGGTCGGGGCACTAACGGTCAAGCAGTTTGAACCGCAGAGGCGCTGAGACGCAGAGTGAGGAGAGACGGAGAATGACGAGTTGCGAAGCCCGAATGACGAATGAATGACGAAATCTGAATGTCGAATGCCTGGTTGCAAGGTCGACGTTATGTCGAAGGCATTCAGTCATTCGACATTCGGATTTCATTCGTCATTCGGATTTCGACATTCGTCATTCCCCCCCGTGGTGAATCACCGCGCAGCAGCGCGCGTCAATCGATCGCGAATCGCCAGCCAGGCGTCGTCCATCGGCGGCCGGTCGACCACGATGTGATCCGCGCCCCAAGCGTCCAGCGCGTGGAGCGTGTCGTAGAGCAGCGCGGCGTAGCCTTCCGGATCGCGCGGCATCACGTACACGCGTAGCCGGTCGATCGCAAAAGGTTTGCTAACGCCGTCGGCCGGCGCGAAGCGTAGCCAGCCCACTCGGTGCCGCGAACGCACCAGTTCCAACGCTCTCGCGTAGCCATCGTCGAGCGCCAGTTCCAGTGCCGCCTTGGGAGCATAGTGCCGCGTGAGCATTCCCGGCGATGGCAATGACTGCGACGATTCGTCGTTTTCCTTGTTTCGCGCGATCGGGCCGATGATCGCCTCGATTTGCTCGACGTTCAGCAACCCAGGCCGCAGCAATCGTGGTTGCGCGTCAACCAGCGACAAGACCGTAGATTCGATGCCGCCCTGCGTGGGCCCGCCGTCGAGAATTATCTCGATTCGACCGTCCAAGGCGCGCAGCACGTGCTCGGCCCGCGTGGCGGAAATTCCGCTGGAGCGATTGGCGCTCGGCGCGGCGAGCGGCGTGCCGGCTGCACGTAGCAAGGCTTGAGCCACTGGATGCGCCGGCGCTCGCAATGCGACCGTTGATCCGCCCGCGGTGACGACGTCCGGCACGATATCGCGTTTGGGCAGCACGAGCGTCAAAGGTCCTGGCCAGAAACGTGCGGCTAGCGCGTCCGCCAGCTGCGTCCAAGTCGCCAGTTCGCGTGCCGCGGCGGCATCCGGCACGTGAACGATCAGCGGATTGCGCTCCGGCCGACCCTTGGCCTCGTAAATCCGAGCCACTGCCGCGGCATTGAGCGCATCCGCGCCGAGTCCGTAGACGGTCTCGGTGGGAAACGCCACCAGCTCGCCGCGGCGCACGGCCTCCGCAGCGCGTGCGATCTCGCGGGGATCGGGATGCTCGGCGTCGACTTTCAGCAATTCAGTAAGCATGGGCCATTGGTCGACGAGTTCGGCTCGCGAGTCATCGACCAGTATAGGTAGCCAGGTCGACAATTGCAGTGACCGTTCCTATCGTGTTCGCGCGGCCGCCATTAGAATCGACCGCGTCTTCCCTTCCCCATGCCGTTGAATGTGCCAGCCGTTCCATGCCAATCGTGCCTCGATCTGACGACTGGCTCATTTTTCACGGCGAAGCTAGCCCGGCGGAAGCGCGGATCTACGTCCAGATGCGCCTTGAATCGCCGTCGGCGTTTGACCGGTTGCGCGGGGAGATCACCGGACCGTTCAGTCGGTATGCCCGAACGTTGTCGGCCACCACGCGGTTCGACGTGTCCGTGACCTGCGCGGACGTTTTGGCCGAGACGGTGCTGCCGGACCCCTGTTTTTGGACACCCGAGCTTCCGTATCTCTATCGCGTGCGGCTGACTCTCGAACGGGCAGGCGACGTCGTGTGGTCCGAGGAACGGACGTTTGGGATCCGTCGCCTCGGCGTCCGGGGGCGCCGGCTCTATTTCGAGGCCAAGAATTGGGTGTTACGCGGGGCGTTTGCGGAGGAATCCCCCGAATTTGCCTGGGACGATTGGCGGGAGTTGCACCTGGCGCCGGTAATTCGAGACCCGTCGGAGGAATTTTGCACTGTGGCGGATCAGCGCGGCGTGGTGATTTGCGCCATGACGACGCCCGACGTTGCGCGCCTGAATCAACGGTTGACGTGCTGGCAGCGACACCCGTCCGTGGGACTGATTTTTGTCCATCCGGAATTGGAATTTGCCGCCGATTTTCGCGCGCTGTCGCGAAATTCCATCTTCGCCGCCGAACTCGTCGGAGATCCCCAGCGACTGCCGGACTGGGCGGACATAGCCCTTTGGAACTTCGCGATCGGGGGGCCTTTGGGGGCACAGTTTGCGCCGACCCTGGCTATCCGCCGTTTGGTCCGGGCCGCCGCACCGTCAGACCTCCGCGAAGCATGCGATTTCTTGCAGCGCGATCTAGCCAGCAACCAGGAATTGGCCGGTTATCTGGTGTGATTTGAGACGCCCGCCTGCCTCCTATTTGCCCCCGATGCGCCCCGTGTGAGGCATCGGATTGGCATTTGTTAAGAAATTCCGAGAAAATTGTTGCCCAAAAGCCCCGGTTTGACTATTTTTGACAACAGGCACAATCGAACTCACCTTTTGGGAGGGGTAACTACCTCTCCGGTTGGGTCGCGAGGAACTTGTCGATTTTTCTTCTCTGACTGGGGACACCACATGAAGCGCAGATTTTGGTTGGGGGGCAGCGCCGCGCTGTTGCTGAGCTCTGTCGGCTCGGCTCAGGCGGACTGGCTGATTCAAACGTATTCCAAGCCATCTACGGGGAACCTCATTACCAACTACGCCACGGCGGACGCCTTGATTGGCGGAGCTGGGCTGGAGTTCTCGCAGTCGGCACAGTACGCGCTGGCCAACACGCAAGACAACGGGGATGGTGGCGGACCGTTCGGTCTCGGCACGCAAGTCGTCGGCATCGGCCCCGGCGACATCAATGACTTCGCCTTCGTCGGCACGGGCTCTTTGTCGGTGGCCACGACGGGCAGCTACACGTTCTTCACGAACACGGACGACGGATCGCGTCTGCGCCTGAACATCAATGGTGGCGGGTTCAACCAGGTGATCGCCGACGACGTGCTTTCGGGCCCGCATACGGTCGCCAGTGCAGCGATTCCGTTGACCGCCGGTGATTCGGTCGCCTTCGATTGGATGTGGTTTGAGCGCGGCGGCGGCGCCGAGGGCGAGTTCTTCTACGACCGCGATGGCGGCGCGGATGCCCTGATCGGCAATGGCGGTCAAGGCTTGACCTTGGACGGCGGCGCCTTTACTGGCACCGTCTACAAGTCGTTGATCGTGCAAGGAATCACCATCAACAACTTTGCCGATGCAACCACCGTCGTGAATACGCCGGGTACGTTCAAAGGGAAGGGTTACTTCCCGACGTTCAATATCTCGAATTCCGACAGTGACGGAGACTTCCCGGGCGGTGTCAACGTGGTCGGCGTAGCGCCGGGCGCGGATGACTTCGTCTCGATCGGCACCGGCTTCTTGGACATTCAACCTGGAATGACAGGCGATTACATCTTCCGTTCGAACACGGACGACGGCGGTCGTCTCAAGATCGACCTGAACGACGACGGCGACTTCGATGACGCCGGCGAATTGGTCATCAATCGAGACGTCTTGCAGGGTGCCACGAATACCGATTCCGGCGTGGTCAGCTTCCCGTTGGATGGGTACTACAAGATCGAGTACTCCTTCTTCGAGCGGGGCGGCGGCGCTGAGGGTGAGCTTTCGGCCCGCAGTGTCAATTCCGCGAGTTTCGTGCTCGTCGGTGACACGGCGAACGGCGGCCTGGGCGTCGTCCGGCCGGTGCCGGAACCGTCGACTTTGATCCTGGCCGGACTGAGCGGCCTGGCGGCGCTGCTGTACAAGCGTCGCAAGTAGTTCTTGGAAAATGGCTTACGAGCGAAACGCCCGACCCAGCCCTGGTGGCTGGGTCGGGTCGTTTTGGAAGCCAGCGGACGGTCGCGGACACGGCTCCTCGATGACCCCCTCTGTGTGGCGACCTGCACACTATTTCGGAAGAAGTTGATTTTTCCACTTGTATCGAGGTGGGGGCCGAATTACCTTAGGGCACATGCAAGGAGTGCATCCATTTGAATTTGCCGCTTGAATAGCATTCCACTCATTCTCATCATCGGGAAAGCCGCTATGAAGTTTCGCAATCTTGCGTCGGCATTGACGCTCGCCGTGGTCGGTCTGCTTGGTGCCTCGGCTCAGGCTGCTCAGATCTTCACACCTGGCGATCCGATCGTCGCGATCTGGAACACGACCGCGAGCGGTAACAGCACTGCTTCGACCGCTGGAACGGCGTCCGCTGGCCAGTATCCCACGAATGAAGCGGCTCCCAATGCCATCGACGGCTTGGCCAGCACAAAGTATTTAAACTTTGGCGGCGGCGGTGGCGCTGGCGTGCAGACGACGTCGAAGGGATTGGGCACAGGCTTCTACATCACGCCGAGTGTCACCGATTCGATCGTTCAGTCATTTCAATTTACAGCTGCGAACGACGCTCCGGAACGTGATCCGTTGACGATCACCATTGAAGGCTCGAATGCCGGCGCCTTGGACCAAGGTGCCAGCTGGACGTTGATCTACTCGGGCACGACCGGACTCGACACCGATCCTGGCCGTAATACGCCGGGCGCGTTGGTGCCGGTGCCAGGCAATGTTACCACGTACGACAGCTACCGTGTGCTCGTGACGACGCAACGTGCTCTCGCGAACAGCGTGCAGTACGCCGAAGTGCAATTCTACGGCGTGCCGGAACCGACGAGCATCGTGCTGGCGGGCATCGCCGGCATCGCGTTGCTGGGCTTCGCCCGTCGTCGCACGGCCTAGTTTCTCGAAGGTTTAGATTTCAATTCAAGACGGGCCATCCCATAGTTGGATGGCCCGCCTTTTTTTATGCGCCTATCTGCCGTTGATCTTTCTGTATCGAAGCGCCGCCGTGTTGATCGTGGCCACGATTGCGATTCGCTTCAACGTCGCTCACGGCTTGCGCAAATACGTCGAGGCTTAAGCTTCGGTCGGGCAAGGGCGAAGCGTCGAGTCATTATCCGTCCGTTCCAGCTCGGGAACCTTGTGTTCGATGACTTGCATCTCACGCCAATAGCCGGCGAGGAAGCGGAGCAGGTAGATCACGCCAAGGCACAAAATCCACAGCGTTAGCACGAGCCACGACCAGCGCAGGCCGAGGCCGAATACCTCAATCCCGACCCAAGTGGCTGCGACTGGCATGCCCGACATCAGAAAAGTCGTGATCAACACGAAGCGGGTGTCGCCGGCGCCTTTGATGGCGAACGAGAACACGATGTTCGCGCTGTCGAACAGGCAATAGACCGCAACGAACTTGAGCAGCATGACCGTCATGTCGCGCAGCGGGCCGAAGGACTCAGGGTCTTCCAGGTGCGCGCCATGCAGGATCAACAGCACTTCGCCAAAGAAGAAGTAAACAATCCCGACGCCAAACGTGTAGATCAGCGCGAGCGTGAACGCTGACCAGGTGGACCGCGCCGCGAGGTCCGGCTGTTTTTCGCCGATCCGCTGCCCCACCAGGGTCTCAGCAGCGATGGCAATCCCGAGCGCCGGCATAAAGGCGAGCATATTGACATTGAGCGCGAGCCCAGTAGCCGCTAGTTCGAGCGCCCCCAGCCGGCCAACGATCATTAGGAACAGCGAAAAGCCGCCGATCTCCACGGCGAATTGCAGTCCCTGCGGCGCCCCGTAGCGGACGAGGCGGCGAAACAACTCTCCGTCGAACAACTTGGCCGGCCAGGTGGCGAAATCGCGCCGGTAGTCCGCCTGCAAGAACAGCGCGAACCAGATGCCGAGGACGACCCAATACGACACCACGGTCGCCCAGGCCGCGCCCGCGATGCCCCAGCCCTCATAGCCGGCGATCCCGAAGATCCAGAAGTAGTCGAGCACCCCATTCAGCACCGCGGCGAACATATTCACATACATCACCACGCGGGTCTTGCCTCGGCCCGTGTAGAAGGCCGAGATCGCCGCCGCCATGACCTGCGCTGGACCGCCGAGCATCAGGATCTGAAAGTACTCGATCTCCAGCGCCTGCACCTCCGGTGTGTGCCCGGCCTGGGCGAAAAACCAGGGCGCCACAAAGATCGTGACCAGAAGCACAGGCGTGGCAGCCAGGCCCAGCAGAATCCCCTGCCACACGGCGACGCCAATCCGTTGGGGACGCTCGGCTCCGGAATACTGGGCGACGAACGTGTTGACGTACATGGCAATACCGAAGGCAAAGCTCATGATCGTCCACTGCAGCGCCCCAGCCGGCAGCGCCGCCGCCATCGCGTCCTGGGAGTACTGAACCAGAAACAACCGGTCCGTGAACTGCAGCAGCGTCGTCGACGCGGTAGAGATCACCAGCGGAAACGACAGCCACAGCACTTCGCGCAAACCACCCGGCCTGCGCCAAATTCCCAGTTCCTGCTCCGCCATCGCGCACCGCCTCAAGTTCGCGCCGTGGAAATCGCCTGCGACCAGAATGCCGCACCAGCAGGGCCATGTCCATCGCCATCGAGCCAGGACACGCGGAGGGACGCTGGGTTCAGGGGCCTCTTCCTATTTGAACCGCAGAGTCGCAGAGACGCAGAGGGGAGAGTTTAACCGCGAAATAGGGAAATGTCGCGAAAAAGGAAACTGAGAAGCCTCTGTTAGAGGAAACGATGCATCAAACTTCACTTTGGCGATTTTTCGCGTGTTTCGCGGTTAAGTTCTCTGCGTCTCCGCGCCTCAGCGGTTCAAAAACGAAACGCGCACTACGAAAACGCCGCGAAGTCTTTGCCCAGGAGGGCCGTGGCGATTTTGAGTTTCATGATTTCGTCGGTCCCTTCGTAGATGCGGCAGACGCGGACGTCTTGGAGGTGCCGGCCTACGCGGTAGAGTTCGCTGTAGCCGCGACCGCCGAAGATTTGCACGGCGTGGTCGGCCGCTTCCCAGGCCGCGTTCGAGGCGAAGAACTTGGCCTGGGCGACGCGGAGGTCCGCCTCGGCCGCGGCGTCTTTGTCTTGCGGCGACTCGTCGCTGCGTTGTTTCGCGTGCGCCGCGCGTTCGATCATCGCGTCGCTTGCCGCGCGGGCAATTTCGATCGCCGCCAGATGTTCCTGCACGAGTTGATGCTTACCAATCAACTTGCCGTGCTGCGTGCGCGTTTGACAGTAGTGAATCGCCTCGACGAGGCAATCTTCGATCACACCCAGGCAGCCCGAGGCGACGCTCAAGCGGCCGGAAATCAGCGTGCCCATCGCGACGCGGAAACCGTTGCCTTCTTCCCCGAGCATGTTTTCCAGCGGTACCGGATGATCCGTCATCTGGAACATCGCTGTGTTGGCCGTGAACATGCCGAGCTTGGACGGCAGATCCTCCGTTTCGAAGGTCTCGCCTGCCGTCTCGACGATGAAGGCGCTCATGCGACGTTCCGGACCCGTCGCCGCCTCCGGGTAGGCCAGCACCACGACGGCCTGCGCGATGCCGCCGTTGGAGATCAGGTATTTCACGCCGTTCAGCAGAAAGCGATTTCCTTCCCGGCGATATGTGCTGGTCATCTCCAACGGGTTTGACCCCGCGTCCGGCTCCGTCAATCCGAATGCCAGGATGTACTCTCCACGCACCGAGGCGGGCAGGTAGCGTTTCTTCTGCGCGTCGTTGCCGTAACGCAGAATCGGGTATTGGCCGATCGACGTATGCCCGGAAAAGAACGTCCGCGCGCCGGTTCCTTCACGGCCGATGCGAGCCAACGCGCGGGCGTACGTTACCGCGTCCGCGCCACGGCCGCCCAACTCGACGGGGATCGGCATCCCGAGCAAGTCGTACTTCTTGGCCAGCTCAGCGATGGCATCGTTTTGACGGTGCTCGACGTAGCACAGCTCCTCCGTGGGCCGCAGTTCCTGGCAGAAGGCGTCCACATCGGCCAACAGTTTTTCGGCATCTTGCGGGTACACGTCAGCGACTCCTGAAAGGCCCGGGCGAACTACCCAATTGTAGGCTTAGGCGACGAAACGAGTCGGCTCCGGATTTTTCACCACGGAGGCACGGAGGACGAGGAGGATTTAACCGCGAAATACGCGAAACACACGGAAAAAGGACGTAAAGGATGGTTGGGCAAATGTTCGGCTGGGCACCGGTGCGCTTTCGCGTCAGTTGGCGTTTTTCGCGGTTCCAAACTTCCTTCATTCTCACTCCGTGTCTCCGTGTCTCCGTGGTGAGTTCTCTGCCAGCAGCCGACGGAGGTGGGATTCTACTGATTCTGCCAGTCGCTCCGGATGGTAGCCGCCTTCCAGGACGCTGACGAGGCGGCCTCCAGCGTGCGTTTCGGCGATGTCCCGCACGGCGTCGGTGAGCGTGGCGAAGTCTTCGACCTCCAAACCCAGCGAGCCGACCGGGTCCTCGCGGTGACTGTCGAAGCCGGCGCTGACGATGATGAGCTCCGGACGCAGGCGATCGGCGAACGCTTCCAGGCGAGTTTGGAACGCCTTCACGTAGTCCTGCCGCGAGACGCCGAACTCTGTCGGTAAGTTGAGCGTGGTCCCCAATCCGTCGCCGCCGCCGGTTTCATCGAAGTTGCCGGTGCCGGGGTAGAACGGCCAGCGGTGGATCGAGAAGAATCCGACGCTCGGGTCGGTCCAGAACATGTCCTGCGTGCCGTTGCCGTGATGGACGTCCCAATCGACGATCAGCACGCGATGCAGCGCGAGTTCATTGATCGCTAACCGCGCGCCGACTGCGACGTTGTTGAACAAACAAAAGCCCATCGGGCGATCCGGCAGCGCATGATGCCCCGGCGGACGCACCAGGCAGAGCGCCGTGCGATCCGGCCCCGCCACGACGCGTCGCACGGCATCGACCACCGCGCCGGCCGCGAGCGTGGCGGCCTCGTAGGAGCGTT
>JALHLM010000139.1 GCA_022844585.1 Pirellulales bacterium
AAAACTTCGAAGCCCTGTACTTCGGCCAGGAACCGGTCGGCGGCCAGTTCTTGGTCTTCGCCGTGATCATCGAAGACAAGCCGCCGGCCTGGAAAACGCCGATCGCCCTGTCCGAGCGCGGCGTGAAGTACATCCAGGAGATGATGGCGCTCCCGGAGTCCGGCGCCGATCGCCTGGCGTTCTTTCAACACTACCTGGAAGACGCCGACCCGCTCTTGGCGGTCAACTCCTATGACGAGTTCGCCCGCGCGCCGTACGCCGACGTGATTGGTCTCGCACCGCGAATGAATCACGACAAGCTCGTGGGTTGGGTCAAGAACACCGAGATCTCCTCCAGCCGACGCCGACTGTATCTCACCATGCTCGGCGTCTGCGGCCAGCCGGAGGACGCGGCCATGCTCGAAGAGATGATCCGCTCTCCGCTCCGCGAACACAAAATCGCGCTCGACGCGATGATCGCGGCCTATCTGAATCTCCGCGGCCCGGAAGGCTTGCCGCTGATCGTCGATTTGTTCATCAAGGACATGGACGCCGAATACACCGACACCTATTCCGCGGTGATGGCCCTCCGCTTTCACGGCCAGGAACGGGACGTCATTCCCAAGGAAGACCTGAAGGCCGCGATGCGGCAGATGCTCGATCGCCCGCAATTGGCCGATCTGGTGATTCCCGACCTGGCCCGCTGGGAGGACTGGACCGTCGTGGATCGCCTCGTGGAGCTCTTCAAAAACGCCGACGAAACCTCGGCCTGGGTCCGCGTGCCAGTCATCAATTACCTCCGGGTTTGCCCGCTTCCGGAAGCCAAGGATAAAATCGAGGAGCTGCGGCAGATCGACCCCGACGCCGTCAAACGGGCGAGCAGCTCGCTGCTCCTCCTCGGCGGCGGTAAAGGCAACACCGGCGGGACGGTCAAACGGCCCGAAAGCGCAGAGCCGGAGAAGGCCGCTGAACCGAAGTAGGTAAAGTCAGCGTATTACACTAGCCCGACGCGCAAGCGAGGGAGAGCGGACGCTGGTCGTGAGTACTCGGCGTACTCAAATCCGCGTCAATTCCCCCTCGCTGGCGCGTCGGGCTAGTGAGAACAATTCTGTTCGAGTTGCGGTTATGAGCGTCATCACCGATGAATCTCGCGAGTTGGAAACGGTCGCGGCGTCGGTCGTGCCCGATCGGATGGCCGACTTTTCCGAGCCCTATCGCGCATTGAGCGCGTCGGCCGTGGTTTCCTGTGTGCTGGGCCTGCTCTCGATTCTGGCCTTCGCCGATTTCTGGCTGGGCTTGATCCCATTCTTGGCGATCGCCACCGGCGTCTTCGCCTTACGGAAGATCAAAAGCGCGCCGGAGGAATTCACCGGGCTCAACCTGGCGAAGCTGGGCCTCGCGCTCGGCCTCGTGTTTTGGCTCGGCGGTACGTCGTGGTTGTCGTACGTTTACGCCACGGAAGTGCCTGATGGCTACGAGCGCATCACTTACCGCATGCTCCAACCGGGCGACAACGACGCCGCAGGCGCGATTCCAGCGCAGGCCGCCTCGCTCGATGGCAAGCGGGTATTCATCAAGGGCTACATCTACCCGCCCCCCGGTTCGCCGCCCTACGTGACCCGGTTTCTGCTGGTTCGGGATAAGGGGGACTGTTGCTTCGGCGGCAACCCGAAGATCACCGATCGGATCTTGGTCGATATCGCTCCGCCCGGTAGGCTGGAGTTCAATCAATCGCTGCACAAGCTGGCCGGCACGTTCCGGCTGCAACCTTTCGAGGCCGTCGACGCCGAGGGGGGCGTGTTGTATCGCCTGGAAGCGGACTATGCGAAATGAATGTCGCCGGTAGCGCCAAGTGGCTCGTGATCTGCACGCTGGGCCTCAGCACGGCCGCGACGTTGTTGCGTGCCACCGCAGCGCCGGCGGCGGAAACGGCGAGCGAGGAAGAAATCCTCAAGCGTCGCCAGGGCTCTCCCGACGACAAGAAGCCGCGCGAGCTGACCTTCGACAGCATCAAGTTCGAAATGGTCCGCAACGCGGAGTTCCGCCGCAGTCTACTCACCGAAGAAATCGAAAAGCTGGACGGCAAGCGCATCAAGATTCGCGGCTTCATGCTGCCGAGCTTTCAACAGGAAGGCATCACGCAGTTCGTGCTGGTGCGCGACAACCTGGAATGCTGCTTCGGCCCCGGGGCGATGCTGTTCGATTGCCTGATCGTCGACATGAACGAGGGCAAGACCGCCACCTACTCGATCCGCCCCGTCACCGTGGAGGGCGTCTTTACGATCGAAGAGCTCGCCGACGAAGACGGCATGACCTTGGCGATCTATCACCTGCAAGCCGTCGAAGTCAAGTGAACCGGGCGAACACGGGACCACTAGCCCGACGCGCAAGCGAGGGGGAGTTGACGTCAATTGATCGCCAGCGTCGCCGATAGATCAACGTCCGCTCCCCATCGCTTGCGCGTCGGGCTAGTGTCGATTGCCACTCTGGCGTTGATCGCAATATCAACCGGCGCCACGGCCTGTCCTTTCTGCAACGTCGTCACGCCCACCTTCGCCGAGCGGCGCGAAAGCGCGACCGTGTGCGCCTTGGCTGAAGCCCTCGACCAGCATGCCGCCAATTGGCGTTTCCGAGTCCATCGTGTCCACCAGGGCGAGACGGAGGTCGCGGCGGGTCAAGTCATTGAGTTCGACCCAAAGTTGAAACTCCAATCCGGCGACCTGACGATGCTGCTCGGCACGCCGGAACAAGACGATAGTGAGACAACGTGGCGCTGGGAAGCCACGCCGGTCAGCATCGTTTCGTACCGCTACTTCGCCGGCGCTCCGTCGCTGCGAGCCAACGCCGCGGAACGCCTCGCCTACTTCGCGCCATTCCTAGAATCCGCAGAAGCCGACATCGCCGCCGACGCCTTTGCCGAACTTGGCCGCGCCCCGTTGGACGCCGTGGAAGCAATCGCGGACAGCGATCTCGTCGCCCGCGCCGGCGCCTGGGTCGAAAGCGACTCCCTGCCGGACGATCGGCGCGGCGGATACGCGCTCCTACTCGGGTTGGCAAAGCAGCCGGAAGACCGCGCGGCGAACACGCAAGTCTTACGCGCGGCGATCGAAAAACCACGCGAAGATTTCCGCGCCGGCTTCGACGGCATCCTCGGCGCTTACCTGCTGCTGGAACCGGCCGAGGCGTTAACGCTCATCGACGGGCGTTACATCACCAACACCGAGGCCCGTCCCGGCGACACGCGTCACGCCCTGAATGCCCTACGTTTTTGCATGGAATATCACCGCGGTCCGGAACGCAAAGAAATCCTCGCGGTCATACGGCACGGCCTCGCGCGCCCAGCCTTCGCCCCGGAGATCATCACCGACCTCGCCCGGTGGAAAGACTGGGAACCGCTCGACGCCGTCGCCGCGCTCTACGATCCCGCCAGCGGCAAAGACGGCGCATCGCTGCACCGCGCCATCATCGGCTATCTAAAGGCCTGCCCGGACGGCCAACCACAACTCGATCGCCTCCGCCAACTCGACCCCGATGGCGTAGAGCAAATCGAACAACGCCTCAAAGCGCCGCTCGATCGGTAGGTGAAGCTAGTTTGAAGTTTTCAGTGTTCAGTTTTCAGTATGCTAAGCAGAAGTCTTCACTGAAAACTGAACACTGAAAACTTCAAACTGCCCTCCGTGTCTCCGTGGTGAATCTCTACCGTGACGATTGTCCCGCGTTCGCGGATTCCACTGACTCCGACGCCGCTGGTTTAGCCACGTTTTCTTGCGGGAACCCGAAGCGTCGGCCGCGATAGAGTTGCAGCCCGCGGGCCGCGTGGTAGAGCGCGCCGCATTCCACGGGTACGTCCTTCGTGACTTCCAGTTGGCCCAGCAGGTTATCCACGGCGCGGCCGACCCACGGTTCTTTCAATTGCGCGTCGGTCAGCGCCCAGCAGAGGAATTCCAGCGTGTGGCCGTTGGCGTGGATGACGCCCGAGATTTCCGGGACCGTCGCCGAGCGATTGAAAAAGCCGGTCGAGAACGAACCGTCCTGCTGTTGGTGTTCTTTGGCTTTTTGCACGCAAAATTGCACGCGGTCGTTTGCCGCCTGCCAACCGCCGGTGAGTTGGCCCCCTTCGGCCAGATACTGGTTCAGCACGTTCGCCACGCCGATCACGCTGTGCGTGCCGCCGCAGCTTGCGCCCTGCAGTTCGGCCTTGGCTTCCAGTTCGATCATCCGCTCGAACGTCCATTCCTGGCCGTCTTTGCTTTGCCATTTGGCATCGAGCGGCACGAACGGCAACAGGCCGGACAGGGTCCAGCCGAATTCCTGCCCTTCCTCGCACTCCCATTGGGCCTGGGTGGCCAGGTCGATGAACTTGTAGTCCTTGCCGTTGACCTTCAACGGGTGGTCGGCCGCGATGTTGCACGCCGAGAGGTACCCCAGCCACTGGTCCTTGTGCCCCTGCCCGGTCTTCGAACCTTGCTCGACGAGCGCGATGACGCCTTTTTCGCCAGGGCGCAGATTCCAGCCGGTCAGCGTCCCGCCGGAGAGGACATGATCGAGCGCCGGTACATCGACGCCATTGTAGTCCAGGATCAAGTCCGGGCCATAAGCCAGCACGCCGTGGATGACCTGCCAGGCGGCGTTCCCTTGCCCTTCGCCGTACTTGAGCTTCCGCTTCCCGGCGGCCGTGATGGCGGCGTCGAGCCGGTCTCGCAGGACGTCGTCGGCATTGGCCGACGGCTGCGGCGTCGCATTCGAGGCCTGGGTCGTCGGGGCGGCCGCCTTGGGCGGCGTCACCACATCCGATCCGCAGCCGGACAGGAACAACAACGGGGCCGAAGCCACGGCCGGAACAAGCACCAAGCCAAACGCCGAGCGCAATCGCATGGCGGGAATCCTTGCGCGGGGAAAGCAAGCCGGTAAGCGAGGGGGAGTCTTCCTCGAAGCGCATCTAGTCGCTCTAGAGAATCTACCACGTTTTTGCGCGGCGCGCAAGGATTTTGGCGTCAACTGTAGGTCAGGCACCGCGGTCGAAGGAACAATGCGCCGCACGAATGCCGCTCTTGCCGCGTCCCAACGGATGACAAAAGTGTGCCTGACACCCGTGCGAGGAGCGTGTCAGGCACGGATACCGCGCACGTTGGGACGTCACGAAATCACACCCGTCGCACGCTTTTTGCTTCGGCGGCGGTGCCTGACCTACGGAATGACGCCGCCACGAGATTACTTTGAACGCTGAGCTTTGCAAATTGCACTCAACAAACGAAGGAGCCGAAAATGGCTCACTCATATGTCAGTTTTCGCGGGGAAGACGCTTTGCTGAACGATGGACTGATCATGCCATTCATGGTCCTGTTTATGGAAGCGTTGGAAAATCGGCAGAAATCGGAACCGTTTTCAGTTCGATTGTCCGACATGTGCGCCTATTGGCGGAGGCACGTATTGGGAGAGTACATCCCAGGATGCATGAGTTTGCAATTGGACGATTTTCTAACGTCGGAACGGGACATCAAGGATTTTCTGTCGTTACTTGGCAGCGCCCGAGGGCGAGAAGAGCAAATGGGCGCCGACTTTGATGGCGCTGTCATCACTCGTTTAGTTGATGATGCGGGCTTGTCGTGGGGGACTTCTCCAACGAGGGTACATCTTGAAGTGATTGAGACAATCGCAAGGTTAGTCGGAACAGGACTTGGTCGACCCAACCCTCCAGGGAATTCAAAATAGCTCGTCTCGGGTCTCGTCCTTGCCAACTCGTCCCCCAAGCGATACCCTCGAAGTTTGCGCTCGCGTCTTCCTGGGTGGTTCCCGTCGTGGCCGAATTATCGGACGAGCATCGCGTAGTCATTACCGGCGTGGGACTTACCGCGCCGAATGGCGATACGCTGCGCGACTTCCGCACCGCCCTCTTGGAGGGGCGATCGGGCGTCCGGAAGTACGACATTCGCTATGTCGGCGAGACCCTGGCGGGGGTCTGCGAGTTCAACGAGCAGAAATACCAGACGCGTAAGGATCGCCGCCGCGGGACGCGCGCCGCGAGCGTGGCGATTTTTTCCACCAACGAGGCCATCGTCGACGCCGGGCTGGATTGGCCGAACGTCGATAAGTCCCGGGTGGGCATCTACATCGGCGTCACCGAACACGGCAACGTCGAGACCGAGAACGAAATCTTCGAGCTCAAGGGCTTCGATTACGACACCAAGTTCTGGTCGCATCACCACAATCCACGCACCGTGGCGAACAACCCGGCCGGCGAGGTCTCGCTCAACCTGGGGGTCACCGGGCCGCACTACACGATCGGCGCCGCCTGTGCCGCCGGCAACGCCGGGCTGATTCAGGGCGTGCAAATGCTCCGGCTGCGGGAATGCGACGTGGCCCTCAGCGGCGGGGTGTCGGAGAGCATTCACACGTTCGGCATCTTCGCCAGTTTCAAGAGCCAAGGCGCCCTGGCGACCCACGACGACCCCACCAAGGCGTCGCGCCCCTTCGATCGCGGCCGGAACGGCATCGTGGTGGCCGAAGGGGGCTGCATGTACGTCCTGGAGCGGTTCGCCGACGCCAAGGCCCGCGGAGCGAAGATTTACGGCGAAATCGCCGGCTACGCCATGAACAGCGACGCCAACGATTTCGTGCTTCCGCATCCCGAACGCCAGGCCGAGTGCATGGAACTCGCCCTTAAACGGGCCGGCATCACCGCCGACGAGATCGACATCGTCAGCACGCACGCTACCGGCACCTCGAGCGGCGATATCCAGGAATGCCTGGCGTTGCGTCGGGTGTTCGGCGACAAACAAGTGCTTTTCAACAACGCCAAGAGCTTTATCGGCCACGCGATGGGGGCCGCCGGGGCCTTGGAACTGGCCGGTAATTTACCGGCCTTCGAGGACGGCTACTGCCACGCCACGATCAACGTCGAGGACCTCGACCCGGAGTGCGCGCTGGACGGACTGGTGCTGAACGAGCCGCGCGAGACTCACCAGCCCCGCTATATTCTGAACAACTCCTTCGGCATGCTCGGCATCAATTCGGTGCTGATCGTCAAGAAGGTTTGAGACGATCCGTAGGTCAGGCACCGCTGCCAAAGGTATCGATTAGGCGAAATACAAACTCATTTGATGTCCAATTCGTTGCACAGGATGTGCCTGACATAATCAGCGCTGTTTTGTCAGGCACGCCCTTTGCCAACATTTGGACGTGGAAATCGTTCGTAGTTTCGCGGGCCGAACGACTTCGGCGGCGGTGCCTGACCTACGCGGAGCGACCGACTGCAAACAAGAAACTGGAGCGAAAAATGACGTCGGGGGAAATTCGGGAAACGGTGCTGGACATCTTGGCGAACATCGCCCCGGACGAGGACTTGAGCGAGCTCAAGGACGACGTCTCGTTCCGCGAGCAGCTGGAACTCGACAGCATGGACTTCCTGGACATCGTGATGGAACTGCGTAAGCGCCACCGGATTCAGATTCCGGAAGACGATTACGTCGAACTGGCCTCGATGCAAAGCACGGTGAGATACCTCGAGCCGTTGATGAAGGACTTGCAGAAGGCCTAACGGCCGATTGCCCAAGCCCCTTAGGGGCTAAATGCGATCGCCAGCGCCGTTTTGTTTACGTGGACTATTCCGTGAATTTGCACGTAACCCCCCGCACGGCTTGGCTTTCTGTTGACTCCCCAGCGCCGGGCGCATAAGCTGGATGGATCGGCAATCGGCCGCCCCTGGGGGTGGTGATGCGGTTTTAGGTTCGGCGTGCGCTTGTCTCTCGCGCCTTGCACGTCGTGGCGAACCCGCGGGCCGGTCGGAGGTCGGCAACGGCCTGGGTTGAGTTCGCCGCGCTGCGCTCGATGGCCATGGCATCACATGTCGAATCGTCGGCGTCTTCCACTTCGCGCCGGGTGCGTCCACCCGACGGGACGGAATTGACCGTTGGTTCGAGCATTCGCCCGCTGCTGGAAAGCGAGGCGACCCACATCTCCAGCCGCCCGCCAGTCAGTACCGGCGATGGCTTGGTGGAGTCGCCCGGGCTGATCGTCGCCAATTCCTTGGTCGGAGCCCAGCTCGATCACTTCCTCTTGGAGGAATTCGTCGGCGGCGGCGGCATGGGCGCGGTGTTTCGCGCCCGGGACCAGGTGCTGGACCGAGCCGTGGCGATCAAAGTGCTCGCCCGCGATCGCGTGGCCGATCCCGAAACCTACCAGCGCTTCCAGAACGAAGGCAAATCGGCGGCCCGGCTCGACCATCCGAACGTCGCCCGGGTGTTCTACTCGGGCGAGTCCCAGGGCCTGGCCTACATCGTTTTTGAGTTCATCGAAGGGGTGAACCTACGGGATCTCGTGCTGGAGCGAAAACGACTGCCGGTCGCCGAGGCCATCGGCTACACGCTGCAAGTCGCCGAAGCTCTCGCCCATGCCAGCAGTCACGACGTCGTCCATCGCGACCTGAAACCGTCGAACGTGATTATCAACTCCGACGGGCACGTGAAGCTGGTCGACATGGGACTCGCTCGGGTGCAGCATCCGGACCAGTCCCATGACGACCTGACGGCCAGCGGCGTAACCCTCGGCACGTTCGACTATATTTCTCCCGAACAAGCCCGCGACCCGCGCTACGCCGACGTGCGGAGCGACATCTATTCGCTCGGCTGCACGCTCTACTACATGCTCACCGGCCAGGCGCCGTACCCGGAAGGCACGGTGCTGCAAAAGTTGCTGCAACACCAAGGGGACGAAGCCCCCGACCCGCGGCAATTCAGTCCCGACACGCCAGCGGAAGTGGCGGCCATCGTCGGCAAAATGATGGCCAAACAGCCGGAGCGGCGCTATCAGAACGCCCCGGAACTGGTGGCCGACCTACTACTCGTCGGCGAACGCTTGGGACTACGCTCCGGCGGCGCGTCCGGCGTCATCTGGGTGACCGCGCCGCAAGAAGCCCCGCACTGGCTGGAGAGGCATTCGCCTTGGATGGCGGCCGTCGCCCTGTTGGTCGTCATTGTGTTGGGTCTCGACTATTACTGGTCGAACCGCCGCACGGAATTGGTGGTCATCGAGCGCCCGCAAATCGCCGCGGCGCCGTCGGAACCGGTCTTGGACACGTCGGCAAAAGCAGCGACGCCGACGATTCCCGATGCGAAAGCATCGCCAACACCAACCACGCCCCCGACCGACGAGACGACGTCAAGTCGCGTTCCAACGGTCGCAACGGACGCTAGCCGCAACGACGAAATCAACACCGCCAACGCCAGCGAGCCAAACGACGTCACCACGGACAACACCGCGGCGCGTGGTCCAACGACCGAATCCGGCAGTCCACGCAATGGCGCGACCGAAAGGCAAGGCGCCACAGAAACCGCCGTCGTGCCCGCGCCCCGAGCCGGCGTACTGATCGTCGACCCGACCGGCGCCACGACGAATAGCCATCGAAGCTTGTTCGCCGCCTGCAGCATGGCGAAGACCGACGAGGTCATCGAGTTGATGTTTAACGGCCGGCGCGACGAGCGGCCGATCCTGGTTCACAATTTGAATCTCACGATTCGCGCGGCGCGCGGGTATTCGCCGGTGCTCGTGTTTCGACCTTCGACAAGCGTTCCCGACGGCACGCGGGCGATGATCGCGGTCGCCGGCGGGCGATTGACCTTGGTCGACGTGGCTTGCGAACTGGAGCTCGCCGCCGGCACGTCGGGCGGCACGAGCACCTTGTTCGAGTTGGAAGCCGCCGAAGGATTGACGCTGCGGAATTGTTCTCTCACGGCACGCGATCTGGCCTGGGACCGCGGCAGTCTGGTCCGGGCGGCGATGATCACGCTCACCGCCCCGGCGGTGATGAGCACGATGCCGCAGAGTGATACCGGCGATCTGATCGATGTGACGACCATCGAACTGGAACATTGCATCGCGCGCGGTGAGGCCACGTTTCTTTCGTCGCCGCAGCCATGGCCATTCGCCTTGTCCTGGAACAATGGCCTGCTGGCCTTGAGTGGCCGGCTGTTGGAATCACGTGGCGCCCTCACCGGCCTCGAAGCCGGCGCCGAGTGCGAACTCGATTTGCGCCACCTCACCGCGATTGCGCCGCGCGGACTGTGCCGCTTCATCGCCGACGGCCCCGCGCTGTCGTTTCTGCCGACGGAAGTCCGCCTCGTCGATAGCCTGGTGCAGATCTCGGGCGACGGGACGCTGGTCGAACACATCGGCCTGAATCCACTCGCGCAGTCGCCCCAATCGCTGATCTGGCGCGGCCAGCGAAACGTCTACGACCTGCAAAACTTCTGGCGGACCGGCGCGGACGACGAGATGCCGTTTTCCGGAACCGATCGTGAATTCGGCGACTGGCTGGCGATCTGGAAAGAGCGCGAAGCCCAGGCGCGGCAAACCGCGATCGCCTGGCAACGCACGACGCCCGCCACGCGTCCCATGCACCTGCGGACGACGAGCGATTACTTGCTCGATTCAGCGAACACGAACAACCGCGTCGCCGTCGCCGCTGCGAGCGACGCCCGGGATCTCGGCATGGACGTGACGCTGCTCCCCACGCTCCCGCCGGAACCCACCGGAACAACGCTGCCGGCGGAAACCAGCATCAAAACGCCGATGAGCAACGGCATGGGCGACATGATGCCGTAGGGGAAAGAATGACGAATTTCGAAATCCGAATGACGAATCAAATCCGAATGCCTGAATGACGAATGGATGCGTGCGGTGTCGTAAGCATTGCGACATTTCGTCATTCGAGCTTCGACATTCATTCGACATTCGGATTTCGACATTCGTCATTCCGCCCACCAGGGGTTATCATTTCCTCAACCTGCCTCCCCGCAATCTCTGCTGAGAAGGACTCCGCATGGCTGAGAAGAAGTTCCTGTCCGCGCCGATCCCCACGGACAAGATGCCCCCGGCGGTGCCCTACATCATCGGCAACGAAATGGCGGAGCGGTTCAGTTACTATGGCCTCGGCGCCATTCTTACGATCTACATGACGAAGCACCTCACGGACGGGGGCGTCCTGTCCACGATGGGGGATGCGGAAGCACGCGGCTGGTATCACCAGTACAAGGCCTGGGCCTACTTTTTCCCGTTGATGGGATCGTTGCTCGCCGACATTCTGCTGGGCAAATATCGCACGATCTTTTACCTTTCGATTGTCTATTGCCTGGGACACTTAGCGCTCGCGGTCAATCATGAGCGAATGGGGCTGCTGATTGGGCTGGCGCTGATTTGCATTGGCGCGGGCGGGATCAAGCCGTGCGTATCGTCCAACGTGGGCGACCAATTCGGCCAATCGAACGCCCATCTCATGACGAAGGTCTTCAGTTGGTTCTACTTCTCGATCAACGTCGGTTCGGCGCTGGCGACGGTGCTGACGCCCTGGTTGTTGGAAGGCGTTAGCTTCACGTGGCCTGGACAGGCGGAGCCGTTTCTCGTCATCCATCCCAGCGCCGCCTGGGCGCTGGGCATCCCCGGCATTTTGATGGGCGTCGCGACCGTCATTTTCTGGATGGGACGGTACAAGTATGTCCACATTCCGCCGGGTGGGATGGCCACCGTGCGCGAGGCTTTGAACCGCGAGGGGCTGACGGCCCTCTTGCGACTCAGCATCTTATTCTGGGTCTTTGTGGCCTCCTTCTGGAGCCTGTTTGATCAGATGTCCTCGAGCTGGATCCAACAGGCCGATCGGATGGACTTGCGGATCACCGAGAACATGTCGATGAAGTCGAGCCATACGCACGCGCTCAACCCGATTCTGATCTTGCTGTTCATTCCGCTGTTCAGCTACGTGATCTATCCGTTCGTAAACAAGTTCATCAACTTCACGCCCTTGCGCAAGATCGGCGTGGGCTTGTTCATGGCGGCAGGGGCGTTCGTTGTACCGGCGCTCTTGGAATACCGTATCGACGCCGCGGCGGCCGCAGGCGCGCCGCCGCCATCGGTATTCTGGCAGGCGCCGGCCTACATGCTGCTCACCGCGGCCGAGGTGCTGATTTCGATCACGTGCCTGGAGTTCGCCTACACGCAGGCGCCGCGGCGCACCAAGTCGTTCGTGATGTCGGTCTACTACCTCTCGGTGTTCGTCGGCAATCAGTTCGCGTCGCTGGTGAACTGGTTGATTCAGGACGGAAAGGGAGGCAGCAAGCTCGATGGAGCGAACTACTATTGGTTCTTCGTGGGAACCAGATCGGAAGAGC
>JALHLM010000140.1 GCA_022844585.1 Pirellulales bacterium
CGCTCCGGGCGCTCACGCTTCCGGCTCCAAGAGGTGTCGCGACTTCTTGAGATGCTCGGCTAGAAGCAAGTTGTAGGTGGCGGTGGGAATTCGGCGCCATTAGAATGATGGCCGCCTGAATGGTTGTGTTTTACCGTGTCGCCCACCTTCTGGAGAATTCTCGCTATGCGTCGCGCGCTTGCTTTGTCGCTGTTTGTGTTGGCCACGATCGTTTCTCCGGCTTGGACGCTGGCGGAGGAGGAGTTCCAGCCGCTGTTCAATGGCGAGAACCTGGAAGGCTGGTCGGGCGACGCCGAACTGTGGAGCGTCGAGGACGGCGCCATCGTCGGTTCCACGGAAGCGAAGGAGTTGAAGCACAATTCGTTTCTGGCCACGGACAAGACGTACAAGAACTTCGTCGTGCGGCTCAAGTTCAAGCTCCGCAACGGCAACTCCGGCGTGCAGATTCGCAGCAAACTGCACGACGACCACGTGGTGAAGGGCTACCAGGCCGACATCGCCGAGGAGCGCTACATGGGCATCCTCTATGAAGAAGGGGGCCGCGGGATCCTGGCCGACGTCAAGCCGGAGGAAGTCGGCGAGCATGTCAAGAAGGACGATTGGAACGAATACGTCCTGACCGTCGACGGCCCGCACATCAAGCAGGAACTCAACGGCTTCACGACCGTCGATTACGAAGAGAAGAGCGACGAAGGGGCGAAAGAAGGCGTCATCGCCCTGCAACTCCACGTCGGCCCGAAGATGCGGGTCTGGTTCAAGGACGTGGAGATTAAGGAACTGCCGTAACGCCAGCGCGATTCGCTAGCGCAGCTTAAAGCGACGCGAATTCCCTTAGAGCCGGAAGCATCAGCGCCCGGAGCGCACTGGAGACGACGTCGATTGCGGCGCGCTCCGGGCGCTGACGCTTCCGGCTCTATGCGCGCGTTTGTTAGCGGCGCGCATACTTAAGAGGCGCGCATTTGTCAGAGCGCAAGTCTTTGAATTGCCAGAATCCGCGCCGCGTTGCCTGTTCAGGATGGCAGACAACGCGGGCGGAAAGCTGGCTCGATGCCTGGTCGGGCATTCATGCGACTTGTGCGTCGTGGCTCACGGGCCAGGGAGCATCTGCGGCGAACCGAGGTACGCCCCGCCGTCTTCGCACGGCATGCTCTCGTAGACCGCGCCGGTCGAGGCGCAATTACTCGTGGGCCGGCGGAACAAACCGCCTTGGCAGCCGGTGGCCGCGAGCGTCAAAAACAACACCATCAGCAGCCTCTTCATGGCCTGCATCTCCGATACCGAAAATGTCCGGGAAGGTGGCGACATCGCATCGGGTCAGGCAACTCTACAACGCTTACGACGATGTGCAAACGCGACACGTCGATTTTTTTCACCGAGCGTTATTTTTTCGCCACACCCGCGCGTTGATTTTGGGCTACATTTACGCCGTGGGCCGATTCCGCGCTTTGGGCGTGTTTCACCACGGAGGCACGGAGGCACGGAGACGGGAAAAGGAGTTTGGCAACTTCTTTGGCCTCAACGCTTCGATGTTCTAATGAATATGGTTGGGTGGCGAGGATTGGTCTGCCTGGTTGTCTTGATGTCGGCGCTGCCGATGCGCGCCGAGTCCGTCGTCGTTGATTCCGGTTGCGCGGCCACGGAAATTTGGGTGGCTAATACGCGTTCCGGGGACTGCGACGATCCGCCGCGTCTGTCGCGTTGCACCGATGGCGAAGGTTGGCAAAAGGCGAAGTTGGCCGAACTGCGCGAGCTGCCCCCCGGCTGGACAACCTGCGTCTGGATTCACGGCAACGACAATTCTGACGCGGACGCGCGCTACCAAGGCCAGTATCTGATGCGACGGTTGGCCAGCTACGGCGCCGCGGCGCAAGGCGTGCGCGTGCTTGTCTGGTCGTGGCCCAGCGAAAAAACCGGCGCGGGTCCGCTGGAAGATCTGCGGATCAAGGCGCGGCGCAGCGATTCCGAGGCGCATCGCCTGGCAAATTTCGTGCGCCGTTGGCAGCCCGACGGCCAGGTTACCTTCGTCGGCTATAGCTTCGGTGGGCGGATTATCACTGGAGCCCTGGACGATCTGGCCGAACCTGCCGAGGCTACTTCGGTGAGCGACGACGAAAGCGGGATGATCGCCAACGCCGTGCTCATGGCGCCGGCGATGAACAACTGCTGGCTCTTGCCCGGCAACGTGCACGGCGAAGCGGTGGCTCAAGTGAATGAGCTGCTGATCGTGAAGAATTCCGTCGATCGCGCGCTGAAATGGTATCCGATCGTCGCCTATGGCCGAATCCATAGCGGCCCGCAGGCGCTCGGATATACTGGCCTCCCGGGCATGAGCCGGCTCGGCGACGATGCGGACAAGGTCGAACACTACAACGTCTCGCGGATCATCGGCCCGGAGCACGACGTCATGCGATACTTGTCGTCGCCGCGCATCATGGGGCGCGTGGCGCCGTACGTATTCGGCCCATCGTCGGACGATCATGGCGATTGACCCTTCTCTGCCGCGCGACCGGCCCCTGGCCTACTTGAGCGGTCAATGGTTGCCGGCCGAGCAGGCGGCGATCCCACTCTCCGACGCCGGCTTCGTGCTTGGCACCACGGTCACCGAACGGCTACGCACGTTCCGCGGCAAACTGTTTCGGCTGCCGCACCACCTGGTGCGTTTGGAGCATTCGCTGCGAATCGTCGGTGTCGAACCGACCGAAAGCACTGCCGACCTCGCCGAGTGTGCGTCGGAACTCGCGGCGCACAATTACGCCTTGCTACCCAAAGGCGCCGATCTGGGCTTATCGATCTTGATCACGCCTGGCGGCTACGGCGCCTCGGGGAGTATCAGCGATCGCCGCCCGCTCGTCTGCTTGCATACGGATCCATTGCCGTTTCGGAATTGGGCCTCGGCCTATGAGACCGGCGTGTCGCTAGTCACGACTGACATCATGCAGGTGCCGGCTTCCTGCTGGCCGCCGGAGTTGAAATGCCGGAGCCGCATGCACTACTACCTGGCCGATCGCGCGGCGGAAATGAAGCAGCCGGGCGCGAAGGCGCTCCTGCTCAATGAGCGCGGCGAAGTGGCGGAAACGTCGATCGCCAACATCATCGCCTTGCGCAAGGACGAAGGCCTGGTCACGCCGCCGAAGAACGACGTGCTGCCCGGGATCACGCTTGGCGTCGTGGAAGAACTGGCGCACAACCTTGGCGTCCCGTTCCACTATCGCTTAATGCGGCTCGAAGACTTATTCACGGCCGAGGAAGTGCTGCTGGCCAGCACTCCTTGGTGCCTCATGCCGGTCCACTCGCTCGACGGGCAAATCTTCAGCGCGAAAACGCCGGGCCCCATCTTCAAGAAGTTGCTGACCGCCTTCAACCACGAAGCCGGCCTGCAAATCGCCGAACAGGCGAAAGCAACCTACTAACTACTCCACCTACGACCTACTCCACCTGCTTCGCTCCCCAAGAGGCCGGTGGGAGTCGAACCCACTTTGATCGGGTTGCAGCCGATTGCCTAGCCGTCTGGCTCCAGCCTCAAAATCGTTGCGGGCGTCACGTCCGCCATGAAAGGATCGGCAGGTTATCGGAGGAACTTGAAACAGCGCGGCGAGAAGTCAAATTGAGGATTAACTGAAGTGCGCCGTACTCTCTCGCGCACTATTCGTCATCCTCGTCGTCGTCATCGCCGACCGCGAGCGCGTAGGCCGTGGCGTGACTGCGGCAATGCGAGATGCTGATGAACATCTTCGCGATTTGCAGTTCCTCAACGACGTCGCGCGCGCCGCCCCGCAGGGCGACGGTCGGCTTACCGCTGGGGTCGTTGCGAATTTCGACGTCGCGCCAACTGATTCCGCGCCGCCAGCCGGTGCCAAGCGCCTTGAGCACCGCCTCCTTGGCCGCCCAGCGTCCGGCGAAATGCTGCGTCGATTGCTTACGCGTCTGGCAGTATTCGATCTCGTGATCGGTGTACACGCGCGTAATGAACAGCTCGCCGTGGCGCTCGATCATCTGCGCGATTCGCAGACACTCGACGATATCGGTGCCGATTCCGATGACGTTCATCCCGTTTGATCCAATTGCTGAAACAGTTTCGCGCGATCCGCAGGATGGATCCACGCGTTGAGGTGTGAGGAGCGAGAGCCGGGAGTACGAAACGCGAGGGTCATGCGTTCCGGACCACAGCCGCGGCGGCAAGCGAGATAGCGAAAGTCGCCAGTTGCGTCCGGCGGCGACTGTGTATCGAACGTCTCGCAGAGCCGGCGCAAGCGTGACCCGGACAGCGTTTCTTGCCGCACGAGACGGTAATACGCGCCGCAGATATCGCAGTAGTACGAAGCCGTCAGGGCCAGCACGGTCGCGATCGCGGCGGCGCTGAGGATGGCCGCATCGAGACCCCACGTCGCCCAGGCCCAGCCGCCTCGCGCGATGATACCAATGGGCAATTGCCGGCCTTGCTGCGCCATGCGAGTGAGGAAGTCCGAAAAACCCGCGGACGGCGCCGTGCCATGCCGCTCCGCGACGTCGGGGAACGCTTCGGTGATCATCGCCAGATTGCCGGAACGCGGGGTATCTAAGGAGGCTCGATAGGCCAGGAAATGCATGCCGACGACGACGACTGCGCTCGAAGCCAGTGCGCCGAACCACAACGTCGGGCGATGCTTCAGGTGCATGGCCAGCGCCGCGCCGCCGGCGATCGCGCCGAGGGCCACGCCGACCGCGAGCGGAAAAAACAGCCACGGCGCTCGCACGCTCGCGACTTGCGCGCCGATCCAAGCGACGGCCGCTGCCGCAACCAGCGCAACGATCAACCACGCCAAGGCGCGAGCGCCGCGAAACCTCGCCTGGGCAGGCGGTTCCGCCATTGGGATCGATCGATTGCTACTCGCAGCAGACATGCCGTCATTTTAACCCAAACCGATGCGAGCCGCCGGGTCACTCACGCGCGCCTTGCTCGTTTGCCCGCGTCTGGTAGGCGACCTGGTAGACCAGTCCCAGCAGAATCAAGCCCGCCCCGACTGTCGTGGTCATGCTAGGCAGCTCGCGCGCTACCAAGTACGCCCAAACGGGTACCAGCAACGGCTCGACCAGCCCCAGAATCGCCGCCTCGGAACCGGTTACGTGCCGCAGTCCGCGCGAAAAGCAGAAGTACGCCAGGCCCATTTGAAAGAAGCCGAACAGGACCAGCGTGCCAAACTGCGGGGCGCTCGGCCAGACGAACCCGTGCGCGAACATAAACGGCGCGATGATCACCGCCGCGCCCAAGTGATTCAACACCACGAGCCAGGGGCCGTCTTCATCGCGCATCGTACGCAAAAACAACACGACTGCGGCGTAGAATCCGCCCGCTACGAGCGCCAAAAGGACGCCCACAGGGTTTTGCCCATGCAGCTCCGGCAGCAAGATCGTGAGCAGTCCCAAGACCAGGAACGCGGCCGAGACGGCGTTGCGCCGGGTGAAGGGTTCCTTCAACACCAGCGTGCCGTAGATCATCACCCACAACGGCGCGGTGTACTGCAGCCAGATGGCGTTCGCCGCGCTGCCCACGGACATCGCGGAAAGGTACGCCATGTTCATGCCGGCGAAGCAAAACACCATCGGCAACATCAACCATCGCATCCGTGGCCGCCGCACCGCGGGAATCAAGAGCAACCCGGCGAACAGCGCCCGCCAAAACGCCAGCCGCACACCGCGCACATCGCTCGACCAATCGAGAAACATGGTCGACTTCACAAACAACCCGCTGGTGCTCCACAACACCGCCGCCGCCACGACCCAAAGCCGCCCGTGATGGGCAACAGGCGAAGGGCGGTGAGGGTCGGTCATATTTGAACCGCGGAGGCGCAGAGACGCGGAGGGGAAAGGGAGTGAGAGGAGAGTTTGAAGTTTTCAGTGTTCAGTTTTCAGTATTTGACAACTTCGTTCACTCTCTTGCTAGGATCGCCAACTGTCCCCGCGCCTTTCATCCGCCCCACGCTCTCCTTCCCCTAATCCCGCTCTGCGACTCAGCGCCTCTGCGGTTCAAACGGCATTCCCCTCTCCGTGTCCTCTGTGCTCTCCGTGGTGAACTCCTACGGAGCACGCGACGGCGGTTCCAAGCGCAAGAGATTGTCTGACGTGCCGATGTCGATGGTTAGCGGCTCGCGGGAGTGCCAGGCTTCGTTGGCGAGTTTTTCGAAACGGGTCAGATGGAGTTGGTAGCTGTCCAAGCCGCGCGCTCTGGTGTCCAACTCGAAAACGTGGACGACCAGGCCGTGCTGCTCGTCCCAGCGGTGCGTGACCCGCGACGGCGGCGGGACGATCTGCACTTTGAGCGCGCCTAAGCCTGGCGAATCGGTTCCGTGTCGCTCGACAAGCGAGACCTTGGCCGGGGCACCGGCGGCGCCACCCATGCGGACGCGCAATTGGCAGTCGATGGAGTTCAAGCCTGGTACTTGATGCGTCGTGCCGAGTTGGTGCGAGGGATCGCCGAGGTTGGCGATGACCAGGTCGCTCGTTGTGGCCAGACGCCGCGACCAAACGCGCGCCTGGGCGCTCCGTGATTCCACCGGCCAGCCCAGGGCTTGCCAAGAGACGACTGGGCAAGATGTCTCCGGCACGTAGTTCGCGTCATATAAGAAGTACGTGCCGGGCAAGCGCCTTCCATCCGCGGCCAACGGTGAGAGTTCGATCCACAATTCTTCAGGCCGCGGCACGAATTGGCGCTCCTCGCTTTGCAATGAGAACGTGAATTTCACGGCCTCTTCGTTGCGCAACGCGCGATGCCCGACGAACTGCGTGCCGGTGTTCACGTCGTTGGCGCCGGCCATCAGCGGCGTCGTGACGGCGTCCTCAATCTCATAGGGAACGACGAGCAACGCGCGCCCGCCGCGATCAAGCTGCATCTCGACTGCTTCGCCGCCGGAGAGTTCGAGTTGCTCCTCCGCGCCGGCCGCGGTCACGGTGTACGCCGTGGAAGACGTCGGCGACGGGGAAATCGCGACCTGCGTTCCCACGCGCGCCGGTCCGAACAACTCGTCGTCCGGACCCGTGACGCGATACTCGGTCGGCCCGAGCAATTCTTCGAGCGACGCGATCAAGGACGTTGCGTTTTCGACCGTGACGTAACTACCGCCGGTTTGTTCGGCGATCGCTTGAAAATCGTTCTCGGCCGCGGCCAACTCGCCGCTGGGGATGCCGAAGCCGACGATGTGTACCGGGATTCGCCGGCCTGCCGCCAAGGACATGACGTCGTCGCGAGTCGTGGGTTGGAGGGCGTTGAATTGATAGTTCGCTCCGTCAGTGACGACCACGATGCGGCGTTCCGCGTCGGGGTTCTCGCCACTGAAGTCGTCCAACGCCTGACGCAATGCCAGGTACAGCGGCGATTGCCCCCATGGTTGCACTTGTTGCAGGATGTCCTCGACTTCCGCGCCGACCGAATCGTCAAAGCGGCCTAGCGGCAGAATCAGTTCGACATCCTCGGCCGGCGTCAGGTCGGCCGGATACGGGCGCGTGTAATTGGGTTGCGGCAGAATCTGCGTCGGTTCGGTCGTCGTCCAGCCGACACGATGCCCAAACACCCGGACGCCGACCCGCGCGTCGCCGGCGAGCGCGAGTTGCGTCATCATGCGGCGCAAAGCGTCCTTCGCGGCGTCCATACGGGGAATCTCCGTCGCCTGGCCGGCGCTTTCCACGCCCGGGATCGGGTCGCGCATCGAATAGGAGGCGTCCAGCACGAACATGATCGAGGCCGGTCGTCGGCGGCGACCCTGCACCACGACGCGCGGCGGGCCATAGCGGTGCCAGGCGAAATCCACCGCGCCGCCGACCGGCGGACGCAACAGGAACGTGGCGCCACGCTCGTTGCCGCGGAGACTGATCACCGCATCGAGCGCCGGGCCGCGCGTGGCCAGTTCCGTCGCCGGGAGCGTGAATTTCACGGGCTCGGCGGAAAAACTCGCGGCCGCGCCGATCGGCAAGCGCCCGCTTTGATCGCGTACCCAAACTCCGGGCGTTCCCTCGGGCAATCCTTTCGCTGCGGCGACGTTCTCGACGACGGCCACGGTGATATCGAGTTGTTCGCTGGGGTCGACGACGAGTAGATCCGCGGCCGTGGCGGTCATGGCATCGCGCGCCGCGACACGGCGGGCGTCCACGAGCGATGTGAGCGATTCAATCTGCGCTTGCGCCGCTGTCCCCGGCGCGGCGAGTTTACGGGCATTCGTCAGATAGTCCTGCGCGGCGATTTCGAAAAACGGCGCTTCGCCTGTCGCTGCGGGTCCAAAGAAGTCATCTAGCGTGCGGCGAGCGTTGGCAAGTTGAATCGATTGCAAGTCGAGCCGCCGGACGAGCAATAACACGTCCTCGTCCCGCGCCGGCAAAAGTGGAAGTGCTGCCCGCAGTGAGTATTCCCAGCCGGACCAACCGTCGCGCGTAGGTGTCACATCGCCGTCGGCGGTCGCCAACGCGCCGTTCTCGGCAACGTCACCGCCGGTCGCCAAAGCGCTGCGGGCTTGTTCGGGCAGCCGCGCGGCGTGTAACCGCACTTGTTGACCCAACGCAATCGGATCGGACGAGGCTCCGGCCGCCGCGCCATTCAAATTCCAGAGCGCGGCCAGCGGGTGGCGTGTCCAGCGACTTGTCACGCGCTCGTGATATTGGTCGGGCTCCACGGCCGGCATTTCGGGACGGGGATCTTGAACGTACCGCCGTTGCAGCGCCGCGGACACCTTCGCGCTCGCTCGCCAGAGCTCGTCCCGCAGCGAAGCCGGCAGAATCGGCGTCGCCAGCAACGATTGCATGGCGCGCAACGCCCGGCCGCTGGGCGCCTTCGCAGCCAAGACGTCGCGCGCTTGCTTCAAGAACGGTTCGCGAAGTTGTTCCCGGCGGGCGCGCAATTCGGCGACGCGCGTCTTGAGGACGGCCGCGTCGGTCGGCGCTTGTGCAGTCCCCGCCTCGCCGACTGCTAGGAGTGCGGACAATTCCTGCACGTCTTCGATGAGCGGCAGCAATGTCTCGTTGATCAATCGGTCGTTGCGGGCCGCGATCACGGCCGTCGGTTGCGGTTGCGCGAGCCACTCCGCGAGGTAGGGCAACTCCGCGAGCGTTTCGTCGCAGAGTTCGAGCGCGGCGGTCGCGAGCATGGTCCACTCGGCCGCGGCGGCATAAGCGCCGCGCGCTTGGCCCGCCTGCTGCGCCGCAGTGGCGAGACTGTTGTCGTCGCCAATCAAAAGTTGATCGATCGCCGCGCGTCTTGCGCTGTCTCCCGCGGCAATGCCGGCCGCAGCCCACACGCTGGCTCGCGGATCGTTCGGTGCGGCTAGCTCGGCGGACGTGATTTGTTGCCGCAGGACATCCGCGACCACTTGCGGTTGTTGCCACCAGGTCGCTGTTTCGGACCGAGCCAGAATGTTGAAGAGCTGCGCTTCGTTGGCGACCGGCGCCGCCAGCGGCATCAACTCCGCCGAGGTCGCTTGAAACGACTGCAGCGTGGAGGATGCTGCAAATCGCCGCAGCGCGTCGAGCTGTCGCTTGATCTCGCCTTGATCCGTTCCGCTCGTGCGCCGTGCTTCGGCCAGCGAATGCAGGCGTGTCTCGACGGGCCAGGCCGATTCGCCCGTTTGCACCCGCCAACGGCTCGAGGTGGCGATCTCGCTCTCCCAATTCGCCAGGCGTTTTTTGAGCGTCCCGGCCATCGCGCGGGCCGATTCGCGATAAGCCGCACCGCCGCGGATCTGTTGATCCAGCACCAGCAGGTCGTGTTCGATCCGATGCCAGGCGTTCGCGTCCAAGCTGATGAGCTTGGCGTCGCGCAGGCGTTCGCGCGCGCTCCAGAGCGCCGCGAGATCGGCGTCGGTCACCACCGGTGCGACGACAGGAACCGTCGCCTCGACGAGCCGTTTGCGCGTCGATGGTTTCAACGCCCAGACGAGATGCGCATCGGCCCCGCCGCTGGGGATCAGCGTGGGGCGTTGCTCCGCGCCGCGATTGTAACGCGTCCAGGCGTTAACTTCTTGGTCCAAGTAGCGCATTAGCTCGGAGAGCGTGACCTGTCGATCATCATTGCCGACAAGCACGTCGGCTTCGCCGGTCAGGCCCAGTCGGAAGAAGTGACCGAATACCGAGCCCTGCAATTCTTGCGAAGTCCAACTGCGCTGACCACGGGCGGCTGAGTTGAGGATCGCCAAGTTTGGCATGTCCGCGTCGCGCCAAACGGATTCCAGTCCGGCGACAAACGCGTTTTCCAGCGTGCCGAGCTTCCAGTCTACGTCGGCCCGCGCAGCGTCGAGCACGATCAGCACGCGGCAACTCCGCGGTAAGCCGCGCGCGCGGACGTGCGCGATGACCTCCGACAACGGGAGCCAGGAACTGGAATCGAGCGGCGACGCGCCGGGCGGAATCAAGTAGGGGGCGCCGTTTCCATTCACGACGCCGGGCATGCTGAAATACAGGATCAGCGCGTGCGCGCGCCGCGCGTCGGCCGTTAGTGTTTCGAGTTGCTGGTCGAGACTGCGCAGCCCCGCCTCGCGCGTTCGCCAGTCGGCGGAGATATCGGCCGCCCACAGGTTTTGTCCGTGCAGCGACGCGGCGATGGCGGCCTGATCTTCTTGCGCCCAGACTTGCGGCGTCACGGGCCAGGCGTAATCCGTGGTCGCCACGCCAATCAACGGCGTCAACTGCGGCGCGAACAGCAACCGGCTTACCAGCGCGGCGGTTAGACCGAGCGCGGAAGCCAGCAAGATCAGCGTGCGAATCCGCCGCCAATGCTCCTGCGTTTGCAGGTGCTCCAGCGGCTGCGCGGTCCAGTCCTTTTGCCAGCGATGGCGCACCACCCGCGCCCGGGCCGCCAGGCGCCCGCGCCAGCTCACCGGAGTTGTGCTGTCGGCGGTCGCGCCGCCGTTAATGCGATCGGGCATGTGCCGGGCCTTGCTGATCGAACACGGTCCAAACACGGCCGGCCCTGCGCAGGGCCACCACGCGCGGGCGGTCCGCCGCGGCGCGGCGCATCTGGATGATTTCCCCGCGAATCGTCGCGGCCATCTCCGCGGGCGGTACGTGGGCGAACCGCGCCGCGTGCGCCTGATGATATCGCGCCATCTCCGGTTGCGTTACCAGTTCGTTCACGCGTAATTGCGCAGGTTGTCCCGGAGCGGAGGGCGGATCGCAGCAGCCGGAGTGCGAACCCGCGGCGTGTTGCGTCGACGTCCAATGCGCGACGATGGCGGCGTTCAACTCGCGTTCCAACAGCGTGCGCCGGAGCTCGGCCTGTTGCGGTGGGGCGAGCACGTAGCTGACCAACTGCACGTGTTGGTCCACCTTCGGCAACACCTGGCTCTCGTAGATTGCTTGCCCGTCGATCTTGGCGAGAACTTGCCCGCTGGCAAAAGCGCTCGCTACGGCCGGCGTGACAGCCGTTGGCTTGGTGTCATCCACGACGGCCACCGCGAGCTGCCCATTGGCGCGGATGGCCTCCTTGGGCGCGACCGCGGCTTCTACCGGCGGCGGGGCTGGCGGGCCTTCCGTCGGAGCGGTGACCGGCGGCGCGGCGGGTTGATCGCCGCAACCGGCCATGGCCAAACGTGCATAGCGACGGACGCGCGCCGACGGCTCCACGTAGCAGCCGTTCGGCTCGATGTCGTTGGCGATCTTGCGGAGCTTGGCGATGACCGCCGGGCTGCAGCAAGCTTCTTTCTTACAGCGTTTGCACGCGTTGCCGGTGGTGCCGCGCAGGGCCTTCACCGCCTCGAAGCGCACTTCTTCTGTACAATCGTCGAGTCCCGCCAGCAACGCTTCCTCGATGCCGGGGTAACATCCGGCGCAGCCCATTTCGCCCAGGAATCGCAGCGCCTTGATCTTCTGTTCCGCCGCGTCTTCCTCGGCCTTCGTTTCGGCGGCGCTTTTTACGGCCGGGTTGTCGGATTCCATGTTGGCCGGATCGGTGATGGCCAGCACTTCGGGCTTGGCTTCGAGGCCCGGGAATCGCGCACCAAGGCGATTGCGAAGTCGATCGAGCAGTCCGCCGACCACCTCGAACGCCCGCTTTACGCCGAGGAATTCCCAGAGCGTCATCTTGCAGCAAGGAGCTGCCGGACCAGCCACGGCGACGACGGTCGTCGCGCCGGCTTGCGCGGTCGCAGGCGGCGCCGGGGCGGCGGGCG
>JALHLM010000141.1 GCA_022844585.1 Pirellulales bacterium
GTGGAGCTGCGGCGCAAGTTCAGCGAGTTCGACATCGAGTGCGTCGACGTGCTGATCGGCAAGCCGGACACGGCGGAAAAGGATGGCAAGATCGAAACGCTGTTGGAGCAGTTGCGGATTCGCCAACTTTCGACGGAGCAACTGGAGACGTTCGAGCGGCAGAAGGTCGCCGCCGAAAAGCTCCGCGCGCTCCACGAGGCGCAGGCCGTCGCGCAGATGCAGACGGAGTTGACCAATACGCGGGTGCAGGCGCAGATCGCCGAAAGCCACGGCGAAGCGGACCTGGCCCGTGCCAGGAAACAGGCCGAGCAAACGATCGTCGTGGCCGAAGCGGACCTGGCCCGTTCGCGCCGCCAGGCGGAGCAGACCGTCGTGCTGGCCAAGGCCGAGGCGGAACAGCGGATGCTGGCCGGCCGTGGCGAAAGCCAGCGGATCATGCAAACCGGCTTGAGCGAAGCGGCGGTGCTGATGCGCAAGATCGGCTCATTCGGCGACCCGAGGTTGTTCGCGTTGTCGCGCGTGGCCGAAAGCCTCTCGCAAAGCACGCAACCGCTGGTGCCGGAACGGGTCTTCATCGGCGGCGGCGGGTCCAATGGCGAAGGCAAACAAGCGAGCCAGGGATTGCTCGGCGTGTTGATCGAACTGCTGGTGGCGGAGAAATCCGGCTTCCACCCGGCCGACAACATGGAACTGGCGCGGCTGCAACAATTCGCCGAACGGATGGAAACGCAGGCGTTGGAGTCAATGTCCAAGAACGGGCAGGAGGTGACGGTGACGACCTAACGATCCTCGAACGTTGACGTACGCCGTAGGGCGGGCCGTGCAAGATTAGCGGCGCTCCAAGAGCACGGAGCGCCGCAACCGCGGCCCGCCCGTTGTCGCAAAACGGTAAGGCCCGCCGAGGACAGGACGTCCATCCCGGCGGGCCTTACGTTTGCTTGTACGCGACCTTCCGATGGTCCGCAATACTATTCGATTATCAGCACAATTCTCATCGCGCGCGGCCCGCCCTACTTGACCACTTCCGCGGAGACGAAGACCAGTGTCTTGGACTTTTCCTCGGCGGTTTTGATCTCCGTGCTGCCGATCAAGCATGCCAACCCGGACTTGCAGCGCACGGTCGTTTGCACCTGGTTCTGTTCCTTCAACTTGTCAGGGAATGCATCCTCGCCTTCAAGTGAGGCTGCCTTGTTCGGCGTGAAGTAGGAATGCTGGGCGTCGACCTCGAACAAGATAGTGCCTTCCTCTTCCACCAGGCCGGTAACGCCGAGAATCAAGCCGGTGTCTTCCATCGCCAGACTTCGCACCCGACGGCGTTCGCCACCTTGTTCCTGAGCGCCCGTGACCACGGGCTTGCGTTCGGAGAGTTGCACAAAGGCCGCCTGTTGTTCCGCTGCCGCGAGCCTCACGGTCTTCTGCCACTGTACGCGACCTTGCTCTTCCCACTTTGCCAAGACCTTGCCGAGCTCCACGTGCGTAGCCTTGTCGACTTCCTCGTCCCGGGCCGCGGTGACGTTCACGATCGTCAACTCATAGGCGATCAACGGCCCCGTCTTCAGTGGCACAGGTGCGGAGGGCTTTGTCTCTTGTGCAGTGGCCCAGGACGTAGCATTGACGATGCTCGCCGCCAACAAACAAGCAGTCGCGAGTTTCATCGACCTTCTCCTTTGTTCAGGTTTCGCAAAGCCTCAAGAAAACGGACGCCATCATTCTTGGAACCCCGCATGGACGGCCTCGTTTCGTGCTCCGCTAAGAGCGATCGCTAGCTGCGTTCCAGGTTGCAATCGCTCCCGCTCGCAGCGATCGATTCGCCAAGTGCGCCGCCGCCGCCGCGTGGACGCCGTCTTCCGCGGGGCAATGCGGTTTGTTCCGGCTGCGGACGCATTCCAGCCAGTTGGTGAGGTGGAATAGCTCCCCGTCGACGCCGGCGAAAAAGTCCGCGCCGCGTTCGCCTTCGCTGTCGATACGTTTTTTGGCTTCCACGCCGCGGCCTTGTTCGGGAATCACTTCGTAGCGGCCGCGATCGCAATAGAGCGTGGCCTTCGTGCCCATGATTTCGAGCATCGCGCGGTTGCGGTGGTTGACGAAGGTGCCTTCGAAGTACGCCTGGATGTGTTGCTCCGGATAGCGGAGCAAAGTTTGCACGGTGTCCGGCGTTTCCCAGAGGCCTTCGGTGGCGAAATGATCGCCGAGGCTGGCGGCCGTGCTGGGAGCGGACATATCAAGCATCCAATGCGCCGTGTCGATCCAATGCACCATCAGGTCGGTGAAGATGCCGCCGCCGAAATCCCAGAACCAGCGCCAGTTGCGGAAGCGATAGGCGTCGAACGGCTGCTCCGGCGCGTTGCCGAGAAACGCCTTCCAGTCGACGCTGCTCGGGTCGATATTCAGCTTGTTGCGATCCCAGCGCGCCTGGTTACGGTTCCAGGAGAGATGAATCTTGTGTACGTCCCCTAGCTCGCCGGAGCGGACAATCTCCCGGGCTTCGATCAAGTGCGGCATGCTGCGCTGCTGCGTGCCGACTTGCACGACGCGCTTGTTGCTGTTCTGCGCTTCGATCACGCGTTCGCCTTCCGACAGGTCGTGCGTGAGCGGTTTTTCGACATAGACGTCCTTGCCAGCGGCGCAGGCGTCGACCGTGATCGGCACATGCCAATGGTCCGGCGTGCCGATCAACACGGCGTCGATGTCTTTGCGATCCAGCAGCTTGCGATAGTCTGACTCGGCGACCGCTTGTGAGTCGGCCAGTTTGCGCCCTTCCTCGCGGTGGACGTCCCAGACATCGCAGACAGCGACAATCTTTACGCCGGGAATCTTGGGAAACCGCGTCATCAAGTCCCGGCAGCGCCCGCCGGTCCCGATGCAGGCGACATGAATCGTATCGTTGGCGGCATAACCGCGGGCGGTCTCGACACCGGCCGCCAGCAACGCGGCGGCGCCAAGGGTAGTACGGGTGAAATCACGGCGGGTGAGTTGAGCGTGCATCGAAGTCATTCCTCGTGGGCGGCGAACGTACAACGGGAACAGCATAACACCAGCCGGCGCAGCGGGCCACATTCGCCGCGTAACTCCCGCCATTTTCGATGCCGCAACCAAACGTCATACTGAACCGCATGAAACGACTCGATGAACAAGGGCTCAGCCACGATCCGATTCATGGGTATATCCCGTTCGTCAGCCGTGCGCCGGCCGGAAGCAGCGAAACCACCGAGCGCGATCTGATCGATCACCCTTGGGTGCAGCGTCTGCGGCAGATTCATCAGCTGCAAACCGCCTGGTGGGTTTTTCCCGCGGCGGAGCATACGCGCTTCCAACATGTCTTGGGCGTGATGCACCTGGCGAGCCGCGCCGTGGCAGCGCTCTACGAAAGCCTCGCCGAAACGTGCCCGGATACGCCAAGCCGCGGCTATGTCGAGACGCTGGTTCGCATGGCCGGATTGTTGCATGACGTCGGCCACGGCCCATTCGGACACTTCCTCGATGAGCACTTGCTCAAACATCATGGACTGACGCACGAATCGCTCGGAGCGCAAATTATTGTCGATGAACTCGGTGATTTACTGCGCGGCATTCGGCGGAACCCGGAGAGCGAGTTGGCGGCGGGCGAGCAACTCGAACCCGCGGAGATCGCGTTCTTGATCGTTCGTCCCGGGCGCATCTCGGAAGCAGGACAGCCGCGCTGGTTGTTGCTGCTGCGAAGTCTGTTCAGCGGGCTGTATACCGTCGACAACCTCGACTTCGTGCTGCGCGACGCCTACATGTCCGGCTACAGCCACCGCGCGTTCGATCTCGACCGGCTGCTGCATTACAGCTACTTCAGCGAGCGCGGACTGACGATCCACAGCCGCGGCATGGCGGCGCTGGTGCGATTTCTGTCCGTGCGCGGCGAGTTGTTCCGCAGCATCTACTTTCACCGCACCGTGCGCGGGATTGATCTCTCGCTCGCCGATCTTTTCGCGGCTAGCCGGCAGTATTTGTTCGATGGGAATCCCAGCGAACGATTGGACGCCTATCAGCTTTTCACCGAATGGTCGCTACTGGTGGATGTCGCCCGCTGGGGCGAGAGCGATGACGCCGAGAAGCGACAACTCGGCGTGGAATGGCGCAAGTTGTTGAACCGTCAGCTGACGTGGCGAATGGCGGCCGAACGGAGCGTGTTCTATCAGCCGCACGAAACCGAGACGGCCAGCATCTTCAGCCGCGCGGAATGGTTCGAGCAACAGTTCCGCGCGCAATTGCCGACGGCGCTGCGCGAGTTGCCGCTGCGGTTTGATATCGCCCGACATGTGCATCGCCCCGGCACGCTCGGCCCCGCCGCGGGACAGAACTTCGTCCTGGAATCGGCCAGCGGAGCAATTCGCGATCTCACCGCCAGCGAACTGTTCCGACAATTACCGGTCAGCTACCGCATCTGCCGCGTCTACGCCAAGGACCTGGAGCACGTGACCACGCTCTCACGCGCACTGGACGCGCTCGTCGGCCCGGCGGTGATGGATGATTTGACGAATATGTAGCGTTGAAGCACATAGCGTTCAAGCGGCGAAGTAGAGTTCAAGCCCCAACGGGGCGACCGTCAGTAGCCAGGGGTGAAGCGCAGCGAACCCCTGGAAAACGCCGCCGAAGTATAGTCTGGTAGCCCCACCGGGGCGGCCGAATCGTAGTTGGCCACGTCCGCCCCTTTGGGGCTACATCAATCGTGCTGAGTTCCTGTTCCAGGGGTTGCGCTGCGCTTCACCCCTGGCTACTGACGGTCGCCCCTTCGGGGCTACGGCAGCTCGGTGGTATACTTCGGCGTCGGTTCCACAGCATCCCGCGAGTCTGGCCATGCGCATCGCCGTTTTCAGCACGAAACCCTATGACCGCGAATACCTGACCGCCGCGAACGATGCGCGTTTGCACGAGCTGCATTTTCTTGAGCCGCGTTTGAACTGCGAGACCGCGCCGCTTGCGCACGGTTTTCCGGCCGTCTGCGCGTTTGTGAATGACGTGCTCGACGCGGAAACGCTGGCGGTGCTACACGCGGGCGGCACGCGCGCGATCGCGCTCCGTTCCGCCGGCTTCAATCACGTGCATTTGCCGACCGCCGCAAGACTTGGTCTCCGGGTGATGCGCGTGCCGGCGTATTCGCCTTACGCCGTGGCCGAACACACCGTCGGGCTGATTCTCACGCTGACACGCCGACTGCACAAAGCCTATGTCCGCGTGCGCGAAGGCAATTTTTCCCTCGATGGATTGCTTGGCTTCGATCTGCATGGACGAACGGTCGGCGTCGTCGGCACCGGCAAGATCGGCGCGATCGTCGCCCGGATTATGCATGGCTTCGGTTGCCGGCTGCTTTGTCACGACCGCGTGGAGAACCCAGAATGCGTAGCGCTGGGCGCGAAGTATGTCCCGCTAGATGAACTCCTGGCGGGCGCCGACATCATCACACTCCATTGCCCGTTGATGCCGGAAACGCATCACATGATCAGCGCTGCCGCCTTGGCGAATATGCAGCGTGGCGCGATGCTGATCAACACCAGTCGCGGCGCGCTCGTGGAAACCAAGGCCGTGATCGGCGCCTTGAAGCACGGGCAACTCGGCTCGCTGGGGCTCGATGTCTACGAAGAGGAGGGCGATCTGTTCTTCGAGGATTTGTCGCGGCAGGTGATTCAAGACGACGTGTTCTCGCGCTTGCTGACGTTTCCGAACGTAATGATCACCGCGCACCAGGCGTTCTTCACGCGCGAGGCGCTCGACGCAATCTCACGGCAGACGATCGCCAACGTCACGGCCTTCGAGCGTGGCGAAACATTGGTCAACCAAGTGAGCGCGCCGGCGTCGTAAAGGAAAGCCGCAGTGTCAGGCCACACGGAACCGCCGCCAGAGACCGAGCCGAGCACGATGCTCTGGGAACGGTTGAGCGCGCACCTGGAGCGGTTCATCGACGCCTGGGAAACCGGCACGCCGCCCGATCTCGCGGAATTCCTACCGGCCGATCCGCCCGGCCTGCGCCGGTTGGCGCTCGTCGAGTTGATTAAGCTCGATTTGGAGCACCGCTGGGAGCGCGGCGAGCGCGCCTTGCTCGAACGCTACGTCGATGCCTTTCCCGAACTGACGCAAGATGGCATTGTGCCGCCCGACTTGATCCACGAAGAACAGCATCTTCGCAAGCAACTGGAAGACCCGATCGAGCCCGGCGAGTACGAGCGCCGCTTTCCGCTCCAAGCGAAGGATCTAGCACAACTGTTGGCCAGCCCCGCGAAGCACACGACCACGATTCTCTACAAGACCGATCGGCTCGGCGACATTCAGGCCGGGCAGACGCTCGACGACTTCGACCTACTCGCGCAACTTGGCAAAGGCGCCTTCGGCACGGTATTTCTTGCCCGGCAACGCTCGATGCAACGCCTCGTCGCGCTCAAGATCACCGGCGATCGCGGCGTGGAAGGGCAAACGCTGTCGCAACTTGATCACCCGCACATTGTCCGCGTGTTCGATCAGCGGGTGATTCCCGAGCGCAAGTTGCGATTGCTTTACATGCAGTACGTGGCCGGCGGGACACTCCATCAGGTTGCCGACCGTGTGCGCCGCACGCCCCCGAGCGAGCGCAACGGCAAGCTGCTGCTGACCGTGGTCGACCAAGCGCTCGAAGCGCGCGGCGAATCGCCGCCGTCCGAATCCGGCATGCGCCGCCGCTTGGCGCAGACCTCCTGGCCGGGCGTGATCTGTTGGCTCGGCGCGCGACTTGCGCGTGCGCTCGATTACGCGCATCAGCGCGGCGTGTTGCATCGCGATATCAAGCCGGCCAACGTGCTGCTCGCGGCCGACGCCTCGCCGAAGCTGGCTGATTTCAACATCAGCTTTTCCGGCAGCGTGACCGGCGCGAGCGCCGCGGCCTATTTCGGCGGCAGCCTGGCGTACATGTCGCCGGAGCAACTCGAAGCCTACGCGATGCTCCGCCCGCCAGAGGATCTCGACGGCCGCGCGGATGTCTATTCGCTCGCCGTGATGCTTTGGGAATTACTGACCGGTTCGCGTCCCTTCGCGGATGCCGCGCTCGAAGGAGACGTGACCACAATGGTCACGCAGATGATCGCGCGGCGCAAACGCGGCGTCGATCCGCTGTTCATCGAACGGGCTAAAGCAGTGTTCCCCGAAGGCGTGCTCGATGTCTTGCTGGATGCGCTCAAGCCTGACCGCGAAACGCGCTATCAAAACGCCGGGGCCCTCGCCCGGCAGCTGGAAGTCGAGCTCCAACCGCACGCACAGCGGCTGATCCGCCCACCATCGCGCGGCTGGAAGCAATGGGTCCGCCGCCACCCGCTCATAGCTCTGATCGCCTGCGGGGTGATCCCGAACGGCATCGCCAGCACGCTCAATATCACGTTCAACCTGAATGAATTGATCCAAGAACTCCAAGTCGACGGTGCCGTCGCGTTTTTCAACAACGTGCAACTTCCGGCCGTCAACGGCGTGGCATTTCCGCTGGGAACCTTGATCGTCGTCATCCTGGCCTGGCCGTTATTTCGAGCGTTCGGTCGCATGCGACGACAGGAGAAGCCGACTGTCGAAGAATTGCCGGGGCTGTGGCGCGCAGCATTGCGCATCGGCGACTTCATGGCGCTCGTTTCGTTCCTGGAATGGATCACCTCCGGCTGGGTGTTTCCGTATTGGATCAACGCGCGCTTCAACGAACAGTTGAGCTACACCAAGTTCATGACCTCGCAAGTCCATTGCGGACTGTTGGCGGCGTCGATGACGTTTTTCTGCGCGACGCTTCTCTCCGTGCGCGTGCTGCTGCCGGCGCTCATTTCGCCGGAGTCCTCCGCGGAAGCGGGACTGCCGCACGTTTTGTCGCTGGGTCGACGCGTGTGGTTTTATTTCTGGGGCACGGCCGCGGTCATTCCCAGCGCCTTTATCTCGTTCAACCTCTTCAAGATCGACAACAACATCGCGCTCTACGTCACCGCCGTCGGCGGCTTCGTCTGTTGGCTGTTGGCGTTTTTCATGCTTAGAGAAATCCGCGGCGACCTCGGAGCCCTCGCCCCCGTCATGTCCTCATCGTCCGACGCGTCAGACGTTTCCACGGATGGGTTCGATTCGTTCTGGTCGGGAACGAGGTGAGGAGTGAGTTTGAAGTGTTCAGTTTTCAGTGTTCAGAATTCTGATAGCGGGGCTTTTCCTCCCCACTGAAAACTGAACCCTAAACTTAAAAACGTGTCAAAACGTCAAACTCCAACGGTTTCGAACTCCGTCTCCATCTCCCTCCGCCGCACGCGCAGAATCTCGAACGCGTGTTCATCTTTCACGTTCATCTCGCTGACGCGGATGTCGTCGTCGATGTCGAGCCAGGTGAATGACGGGCGGGAGCGGCCCACCAATAGCCGTGTGCAGGCGGTGCCGGCGGTGAGGTAGAACGAGTCTTCCAGTCGCCACAACCATGGTTGGTGCTTATGGCCGGTAAGGATGAAATCGACGTGCATTTCGCTGCATAAGCCGAGCAAGTCGCCGGCGTCGACCGGCAGGTTGCGTTCGCGGCCAGTGCCCGGAATCGGCAACAGGTGATGATGTAGCGCCAGGAACCGCAGTTTCTTGGCGGAGAGTTGTTTCCGGATAGTCGCGTAGTGGCTGCGGCCGATGTGCCCGTCGTCGATGTCCGGCTGGCTGCTGTCGATGCCGCAGATCACCACGTCGTCGTTCTCGTACTGCGGGTAGCGCGTGCCGAAGACTTCCTCGAAGATTTCGTAGCCCGAGTTCCGCGCGTCGTGATTGCCCGGCACGAACAGCTTGACCGGCGCTTCGAACTCATCGCAATAGGTGAGCGCCGCCTCGTACTCATGCTCGTAGCCGTCGTCGACGAGATCGCCGGTGAAGACGATGATGTCCGGCCGCAATTCATTGACCATCACCCGGGCGCGATCGGCCCATTCCGGCACAAAGCCCACGCCGCCGACGTGCAAATCCGACAAATGACAAATCCGCATAACCCAGTTCCTTGTTCGATTCCACGCTTGTTTTGCTCTCTCAATATTACGCGGCCGATGTCAGGCGACGGTCAGGAGTGCGTGAGGAAGGCGCGAAGACTTCGCTTTACTTCCAGGAGTGGGGGTTGGAGAATGAGCGGATGGCGGGGATTCACCACGGAGAGCACGGAGGACACGGAGAGGGGGAGGGAGGAGGAGAGGGGGAGTAAAGGAGTTGAGATGGAGCCAGAAGCGTGAGCGCCTGGAGCGCGCCGGAGAGATCCATCTGTGGAGCTAACCGAGAATCCTTACCAATCACCGTTGACGGTTGGCGGCGCACCGGATGCCGCGCCGGTCCTGCCTCGCGGCGTTTGGCGAACTGCCGCCGCGCTGCTTTGTGCGATTCCTGCCATTCTGTGCCTGGGCGTGGCGATCCTTTTTTGGAGTTGGTACTACACGAATCAAAGGTTGTTGCAGACGATGCAGCTTTGGCAACATTGCGTGCTACTGGGCTATTTTTCATTCGGCTTGATCTGGCTCACCGCGGCGATTTCCTGGTGGCGCAGACGTGATCGCTGGGGCTGGGGACTGACGCTACTGGGTATGGCGCCGATCGTGGCCGTGATCATTACGGAAATGATTTGATACGACAGATGAGCAACGACAACCCCTACGAATCGCCTCGCTCGAACGATCCACGTCCGTCACAGTCGACGGCATTTCGGTGGCGCTTGGTGCCGGCCGTACTTTGTTACTTCTGGGCCGGATTAGTCGGCCTCACGGCCATCATCTCGCTAATCGCGGCAATTCAGATACCGGCAGCGCGAACCAGAATCCTGATCGCGTTCATGATCTTGTCCGTGATCACGGTGACTTCGGCACTGGCGGGGCGATTCTGGTGGCGTGCTCGTTGGGCGCTGGCACTATTCCTTTCCATAGGCGCATTCCTGACTATGTTCGTGGCCAGCGAGCTGGAACTGCTGGGCTGATTCATACCGCTAAGGAAGCGAGCACTGCTGCAGTCAGCAAAGCCACCGTTTAGAATGGCCGACATGAACGAAGACAACCCCTACCAGTCGCCGCTCGTCACGGCCCAGGTCGCCCAACAAGGACCGTCCGCCTGGCGATTCGTTCCCACGGGCATATCACTATTCCTTGGCGGCCTGCATCTGCTGCTTTGGGCGCTGAATCTTCTCAGCGTCGCGATGGGCACGAATCGCTCGATGTCCCCGATCGGCGAACTTATCGGGGGCATATTGATGTTTGGCGGTTGTGGCGCCGGCTGGTTTCTCGCGGCCTGGCTGTGGTTTCGCGCCCGGTACGTTTGGGCGACGATTGTTTCCCTGCTGAGCTGCGCGACGATCGGACTTTTCGTGGTGATGTTCGTGTTGATTATGCTTGCCAACTAGACGTGCTGCGTCGGACGTTCATTGGCGCACGGATGGCTGGGAGGAGCGCGCCGTCCTCAGCGCAACGTCGCGCTGCCTTACGCGTCCGCTCCCCCTCGCTGGCGCTTCGGGTTGGTGTTGTCGGAATCCGATCCATTCCCTGCTTCGTCTGATATTGCATCCAGCGGCGGGAATGGTCCCGACCGGCAGAACGGGGCATTCCAGGAGCAGAGTTATGCGCGTTGTTCCATTTTTCGTTACCGTCTTGATGCTCGTAGCGCTCACTTCGCGGACGCAGGCCGCCATTTTCCCCTCTGCTACCGGTGATTGGCCCAAGGAATGGGGCGACGCCCTGGAGCCACTCCGGGCCACCTCGCGGACCATCGGCGTCGGGACCGGCATTCAGGAGAACATCTACGAGCTTCCGATCGCCGATCGCGAGACCTTTGACCGCGTCTGGCCGGCGGTGCTCAAGTTGCTCACGCCCGGCGGGCGGGTCACGTTGACCCAAGTCAGCAACGGCCCGGACCCGGCCTGGGGAGAAATCTTGAACGGCAAGCAAGCCACGATTCGCATCTACGGCCCCTCGGAGGGCTACACGTCCAAGGACGCCACTGATCCGAACGAGACCGTCGACTACGAGCAACGGGTCAAGGACGGCAAGGCCCTGAAAGCCGGCGCGCCGTGGCCCCCGGAACTCATCGGCAAAGAAGGTGCGCTACCGGAGTATGTCGTCGGCGACACCGGCGCGGACGGCCGTATGACGTGGACGCCGGCGGATCCTTATGCAGAAGGCGAAAAGTTCCGCGGCTTCTACCACCGCGCCCGCATCGACGTGGAATTGGTGATCGACGGCGAGATCATCGACCTGAACGAGCTGAAATTGCCAGACGGCTCGACGATCAAAGACCAGCGATTCCCGGCGGCGAAGTGAGTGGGTTCACCACGGCGACACGGAGGCACGGAGGCACGGAGCGGAGGTGAAATCGTTTGAACCGCGGAGGCGCTGAGGCGCTGAGGGGAGAAGGAGAGAGGCGGAAGTTGGAAGTTGTAGGGAGGGCCGTGCGCGAGGATGATGTTTTGAATCGACGACGTCGAAAATGGGATGCGTTCGGCCGATGGGTTCGGCAAGGCCCGACTGCTCAGCCTGCATCCCTATTCTTTCCGTCTCTCTCCTCCACTTCCACTCCCATCTCTGCGCCTCAGCGCCTCCGCGGTTCAACCGGTTCCATGCCCGCTCCGTGTCTCCGTGACTCCGTGGTGAACTACTGCTCGAATTCGCTCGAGAAATCGAAGTCGCTGTCTTCGCTGTAAAGCGGGATCACGTCATTTTCGATTTGATCCAGGTCGAAGCCTTCGAACTTGTTCTCTTCCGTGATTTTATCCCACTCTTCTTGCTGGCGCTCCGACGCTTCGACAATCGCGTCCTCGAACGTCTTGTCGGAGCCGCCGAGCCAGAGCATGAAGTCGATGGGATTGCTCGTCCGGCGCCGCGCCGATTGGGCGCGGTCGTTGATGTCGTCGCGATTCGTCCACAGCAGCACGCCGCCGCAGGTGACGACCGCGATGAAGACGAACATCGACAAGGTCCGGCAGATCTGAAACAAGCCCATGGAGCGCTCTGCCGGAGCGGCGGTCGGCACTTTGGGAAGTTCCAACGGCGCGAGCGCTGCGCTCGCATCAAAGTATTTCGAGGACGCCAGTTCTTCGCTCATGACGCGATCCTTGATGAAATCAATCG
>JALHLM010000142.1 GCA_022844585.1 Pirellulales bacterium
TCGGGGCTCAAAGAGGCCTGGGAAGAAGCCGGGCTGCTCGGGCACGTGATCGGCGAGCCGCTCGGCGACTATCGCTATGAGAAATGGGGCGAAACTCTGGAAGTGGCCGTGTACGTGATGCACGTGGAAAGCGCCGCGGACGACTGGCTTGAGTCTGCCATGCGCGAACGCCGGTGGGCCGATGCGGAAGAAACGAAACTGTTAATCGCCAAAGACCCGCGCGCTACATTCTTTCCGGCGGCGATCGATCAAGCTCAGCAGTGGTTAGCTGCCAATTCGGGACACACGCCGACGTAGGCCATCACCGCGGCAAGCTTACGCCTCGGCCGTCAATGCTGCGCCTTGAGTCGCCAGGCGGCGCCACTTTTCGTCCTGATTCGTGGTGATTGTCTTCACCACATGCAATCCGAGCAGCGCGGCGATCATTTGCATCAGCACCGCGCCCATGGAAAACCAGACCGCGACGAGCGCCTCTCCGGCGACCAGCGTGTTGCCGGCCAAGCCGGTGTAGCGGTTCGTGTACCACGCGGCCATGCGCAGAAAGATACTGATCCAGAGGAACGCCCACCACCAGCCGACCAGCGCGCTGGAGAACACGACTTTCTGCTCCGGGTCGAGCTCGCTCAGGTCGCTGCCGCGCCAGATTTCTTGGGCGAGCTGATACGGCCGCATGAAATTCAAAAACGGAATGAAGAAGCAGAGTACCGCTTCCGTCGAGCTAGATGAAAGTTCCGCAGCGCCCAAGGACGGCAAGTTGCGATAGGCTCGCTGGAACCACAGGAGAAACAGCACAAACAACGCCAGGCGGACGCCGCCATGCAAGAGAGTCAGCGACAAATCGGCGATCGCCAGGCCCGTCGCTTCGCCCGAAGAAACGCCCAAGCCGCTTTCAGCACGCAGCAAGAACACGACTAACGTGCAGTGGTACGCCAACTCGGCGAGTAACAGCAGCATTGCCGTGTAGAAGAAAAACACCACCCGCTTGGCCCGCGGCCGGGCCGAGCTGAAGCGGGCGTGACGACCCGTCGACGCCTGGGCCACCGCCGCACGCGCGGTCTCATTCAGCTCCCTGCTCCCCGGCGAGGCGTACGGGTTAATCGATGGTTCCATGCGGGCGATTTCCAACTGCGAAATGGAAACCGCATTGCTCCGGGGTGGTCGCTTAGGGTCCAGTCATCCTATTCCCGAGCGGCCTCCAAGAAAACCGTCCAACCCATTTGAGCCCGCGAAACACGCCAAATACGCGAAAAGGTTGGATGCTTACGTCCGTCTCATGTCAATGGACCTGGAGGATTGGGGGCAGTGCCATGTTCAACCACGCACATTTCCCCTCTTTTTTCCGCGTGTTTGGCGTGTTTCGCGGGCACCACCGCGGCGGGATATCCCTCCCGAGCGTGCCGATTTCAGTTTTCCCGGGGTTGCCGCCGTGGCCGGGCCGATTTCAAGAAATGAGCTAGGTTCGAATAGGCGGAGTGGGATGGGTCACGTCCGTCATCGGTTCAAGATAGTGCGGTTGGGAAGGGCGGACCATGGAAACGAGAAATATCGTCGGCATGTTAGCAGCGGCCTTGCTAGTCGGCACTTACGTCTTTGAGTTCGCCCTCGTCCCCGGGGGCGCCCCGCTGCCCAGCGACTATTTCCAGGGCCCCGAAGCCCTGCAGTGGCTGAAGAAGAGCGACAACGAGTCGGCGCTCGCTTCCAACCGCTTCCTGGAAACTGCGAACGCCGTCCGGTTCGTGAAGAAGCTCTATGCGGCCGGCGCGACCGAAGTCCTGGTGCCGGACGACGCCATCGTCGACGAAGGGGACATAAAGTACGCCGACGCCCTGGTCGTCAAGCTTCCCGAGGACGCCGATCGCCGGCAGCAAGTCCTCGACCTCTGCGCCCCGGAACTCGCCCGCGAAGGCGCGAGCGTGGAGGAAATCGGCCAGGAGTCGCAGGTCTATCTGTGGTGGGACTGAGAGTAGTTTGAAGTTTGAAGTGTTCAGTTTTCAGTGTTATTAGGCGGCCGTTTCGCTGCTTCCTCACACTGAAAACTGAACACTGAAAACTTCAAACTTCTTCAAAAATCATACCACAGCCCTAAGCCCATCTTCTGCTGATGCTCGCGTAGGAATGAGTACTGCTCGTCGCGGCCGTTGAAGTATTCGAAGCCGGTGCGCAGGAGATGCCCGGCCCCGTCGCCGCGCCAGGCCCAGCCGGCTTGCACTACGAGGTTGCCGCTGAAGCGGAACTCTTCGCGCAGGTGCGCATTCACGGCCGCGAACGGCGCACCGCGGAAGCCCGTCGGAATCGCGGGCGCGCGTTCCATGCCGAACTGGAACTCCCACGGCTCCGCGCCGCCGTCGACGTTGAAGGCGTAAGCGGCTTCGCCGTACGCGCGCAGTTCCGGCGTCAGGTAGTAACCTGTACCGAGCACAATCGCGTCGCGCACGTAGTTGATGCGCTCAAAGCCGGGGTTCTTGATCAGGAACTCGTCGCCCACATGCGAGCTGAGGTGGTAGTAAGCCAGCTTGAACTGGTAATTGTCGACCGCATACACGAGTGGTACGCCCACCCGGAAATCCACCGCCTGGACGTCCGACTCTTCTTCCATCCCCAGCCGAGGCAGGCCCCCGCCTTCGATTTGCAGTTCCCATCCTTGCGGGCGAATGCCGTTCTGCGTGCCGTAGCGTAGCAACGCGGCGCGGCCGCCGAGCGCAACGTCCCAGAGCCAGCCTTGGTCTTTTTCGTGCGCCCAGAAGCTGCTTAAACGCGATTCGCGCGGCCCGGCGAGATACGCGCGGTACGCCAAACCGGACGGGAGTATCCGCCAGTTCCAGACATCGTCGTCGCAGTATTCCACAGGCGGATCGGCGGTCCAGGTTGCGTCATCGCTGACGATCACCGACGCCTCGTCCGTTGGCGCGGCCGGCGATTGATCCGAGGCGACGACCGTCTCGGGATAGGGCTCAATCCAAGTGCGCTGCGGATAAGCCGGCGTTTGCGCCGCGGCGATCGCTGCCGCACCGATGAGCGCGCAGCCGAGGAACCGCGTCAACAAGTGACGCGCGGCTGCTCCAGTCTTCCCCCCCGGGTAGAGCATCGTTTACAGACCAACGAAGCGGGTCGCAGCTTCGCGTGGCGCTTGTCAAATTGGGTCGAGTTGCGGCGAAGTGACTGCGATCGCGCAGACGCCTGCCCGGCGCGCAGTCACATCCATCCAGAATGCCTTGTTGTTTATCGGCAAATCTTGCGCGATTCTCCGTGGTAGGAATCCGATTGAGGTTGCGGTCTGCGTAAGCGGCGGGGACTGGAAAACAAGGCCAAACTACTGCTGCGGCCCGGCACTTACATGCCCTGCGGCGATCCTCTAAACTCTCCGCTTTGACATCAAGAAAATCGGAGCTGCGCCCGCTATGGAACGTACCCTCATCCTGCTCAAGCCCGACTGCATCCAGCGCCGTTTGGCCGGCAAGATCCTCACCCGGTTCGAGGACAAGGGATTCAACATCGTCGCCATGAAGCTGCTGCGGGTGACCCCGGAGTTGTCGAAAAAGCATTACGCCGAACACGTCAGCAAGCCTTTCTATCCGAATCTGGAAGCGTTCATCACCGGCGGCCCAATCGTGGCGCTGGTGCTCGAAGGCCTGGAAGTGATTCGCGTGGTCCGCGAGATGCTCGGCGCCACGAGCGGCTTGAAGGCGGCCGCCGGCACGATTCGCGGCGACTACAGTAGCAGCCGCCAGATGAACCTCGTTCACGCCTCAGACGGCCCGGAAGCCTCGGCGCGAGAAATCGCCCTGTACTTCCGCGCGGAAGAGATCGTCGCCAGCGAACTGACGCTCACGCCGTGGCTCCGCGCCGACGACGAGAGCTAAAGCGGCGCGATCAAATACGCTGAATCTCGACCAACTCCGCCTCGCGTTTGCGGATGCTGAGCCGGTAGCCGCGGAGCTCCAACTCCAGCGGGTCGCCGAGCGGGGCGATGCCGATCAATTCCAGCGATGCACCGGGAGTGAGACCCATTTCCAATAAGCGGACGCTCACTTCGTCAGCGCCGGGAACGGCGAGGACTTGGGCTCGCTCGCCTAGTTTCAATTCGGCGAGTCGCATCAGCCGGTGGATCCTGTCCGGACCAGGACGCTGGTGACGTCATCGCAGCGGAAGCAGAGCCGATGTCCACCGAGGCGGATAATGCAGGGCGAGCCGGCCTGGAGCATCTCGATTTCCTGGCCGTCCTGGAGCCCCAGTTCCCGGAGCCGGTGGACATGCGCCGCATCGCCGCAGATCGCTGCCACGGCCGCCGTTTCGCCGTTTCGCAGGCAATGCAGCGGGATCACGACCGGTGTCGGGGCGATGGACATTTCGCGACCAGGATTGGCTTGAGACTGAATCTCAGTGTCAAGGCAATCTTACGCTCCTGGTCCGCTGGACGCAACGGTAGGCGGTCCGGTTCCTTGATGCGGCGCGAGTCCCAGGGAAGGCCGCCATTGGTTTTTGGTACTTTAACATCCTCTTGGGCCTTCCCTGGGCTTGGGTGCGGGGGGTTTCTATACTCTCAATTATGAGCAACACCAGCACCGGCTTACGCATCGTCCACTACCCCCATCCGGCCTTGCGGCACCTCTCCAAACCCCTGCGGCGCGTGGATGCGGAGCTGGTTTCCATGATCCAGGAGATGTTCGAGCTGATGTACGCCCATAAGGGGGTCGGACTGGCCGCGAACCAAGTGGATCTGCCTTACCGGTTGTTCGTGGCCAATCCGGAGGGGGATCGCCAGCGCAAGGACCAGGAATTCGTGTTCATCAACCCGATCATCAGCCAGCCCAAGGGGAGCGCCGACGCTGAGGAAGGCTGCCTAAGCATTCCGGGCCTCTACGCCCATGTGAAACGGCCGGAACGGGTTACGATCACGGCCTTCAACCTGCGCGGCGAGGAAATGAACCTGGAACTGGACGGGCTGTTCAGTCGGATCGTCCAGCACGAGACCGACCACCTGGACGGCAAGCTGTTCGTCGACCGGCTGAGCGCCACCGGCCAAATGGAAGCGCGCGACGCGCTGGAGGAGTTCTCCCTCGTGTATACTAGCCGCCAAGAACGGGGAGAAATCCCCAGCGACGAAGATGCACGCAAGCGTTTGCTGGAGCTTGAATCGCTGCGCACGTAGTCGCCACCACGCACTTGCCCGCTCCCGATTGGAGTTCGCCCCATGTTCCGCGCGTCGATTTGGACGTTGGCTCTCGGCATTTTAGCGTTTGGCACGGCGACGGCTCGAGCCGATGACGATGAGTGGACTCCGCTGTTCAACGGGCGCGACCTCACCGGCTGGCGCGTCTACCAAGCGAATGATCCAGCGCATCCAGATCAGATCCGGGTCGAAGACGGCGCGATTCACATCGATCCGCCGCGCTCCAAGCCGGGAAGCAATACTGGCTACCTGGCGACCGAAACAGGTTATTCGTTCTACCGGCTGCGTTTCGAATACCGTTGGGGGGAGTCGCATAGCAAAGTGGGCGTACGTGATTCCGGCGTGCTGGTGCATGTCGTCGGCGACGACGGCGTTTGGCCGACGTCGGTGCAGTGCCAGATTCAAACCGACAAAGTTGGCGAACTGGTGATGATGCGCGGCGCTCAGGCGGCCACAACGGTTGCCGCGAAGTCGCCGGCAGGAGAGACTCCGCGCTATACCGACAAGGATGGGATTCTCTACCAGCTAGGTACAGAAGAAGCCACGCGTCGCGTAATGCCGAGCGGCGGCAAGGAACGTAATGATTGGAATCAGGTGGAGCTGACCGTCGCCGGCGGTTCGGTGCGCTGTGTCGTCAACGGCGAGGAAGTGAATTACTGCACCGACTTGCGCCAGCCGACGTCGGACGGACAGCTCGTGCCGCTCGTGGCCGGGCGGATCGCGTTTCAGGCGGAAGGTTCGGAGATCTTCTATCGCAAGATTGAGATTGAGCCGATCTGGGGCGGCCCGTTGGATGTGCCGGCCGAAGCAACGACGGCAGCCATTGCGCCAGAATTCAAGCGCCCGGAGCTCACCGCGCCGGCTGGTTTTACCATCGAGACCGCAGTGGCGGCGCCGCTGGTGCGGTTTCCGATGATGGCCTGCCTCGATGATCGCGGGCGCATGTTCGTTTGCGAGGCGGCGGGCGTGAATTTGTTCGGGCCGGATCTGGCGATCACGGAACCGAACTCGATCTTGCTCGTCGTCGACAAAGACGGTGACGGCGTGTTCGATGCGTCGACGGTGTTCGCCGATCACATGACGTTTCCGTCCGGATGCGTTTGGCATGACGGCGCGCTGTACGTTGCTTCAGCGCCGTACATCTGGCGACTCCGCGATACGAACGACGACGGTGTGGCCGATGAACGGACGGCGTTGGTCGGCAAGTTCGCGGATAGCGGCATCGCCGACAGCCTGCACGGGCCGCATTTTGCGCCGGACGGCCGCATTTATTGGGTCCACGGCATCGGCGGCGACGGTCACGAAGTACGCAATGCCGCGGGCGAGTTGATCGTGAAGAGCGACGCGCCGGGGATTTTTTCCTGCTGGCCGGACGGCTCGGATATTCGCAAGCATTGCGCCGGCGGCATGAACAATCCGGTGGAGCTTGATTTTACCGACGCTGGCCAGATGATTGGCACGGTCAACTTGCTGAAGAATCGCCCGCGCGACGACGCGCTGGTGCAATGGATTTGGGGCGGGCTGTATCCGCACAACGGCGGCGTGATCGAAGGCCTGCCGCGCACCGGCGATTTGCTGGATAGCACGTTCAGCTTCGGTCACGTGGCGGTGTCCGGGCTCACGCGGCTCCGCACGGGGCAGCTGGGCGACGAGTACCGCGACAGCTTCCTGGTCACGCAATTCAACACGCAGCGCGTCTTGCGCGTGAACCTGACGCCGAATGGTTCCACGTACGTGGGCGAACAGCACGATTTCCTCGCTTCGACGAATCCCGACGTGCATTTCACCGACGTGCTGGAAGACGCCGACGGTAGCGTGCTGGTGGTCGACACCGGCGGCTGGTTCCGCAACGGTTGCCCGACGTCGCAGATTGCGAAGCCGAATGTGCTCGGGGCGATTTATCGAATTCGTCGCGCTGGTGCGAAGCAAGTCGACGATCCGCGCGGCAATAAATTGGCCTGGGATCAAGCGACGCCGGAAGCGCTCGCCAAGTTACTGGACGACGACCGCCCGGCTGTTCGCGAACGGGCGATGGGCGCACTTGCGTCGCAGGGGCCAGTTGCGTTGCCGGTGTTGCAGAGCTTGCTGGCGAACAGTTCGAGCGAACGCGCCAAAGTGAACGCCGTTTGGGCGATGTGCCGGATGAGCGGCGCGGATGTTGGCGCGGGACTTACCGTCGCCCTCGCGGATTCCTCGCCATTGGTGCGTGAGGCCGCGGTGCATGCCATCTTCTGTCGGCGCGATGCCCGCGCCGTCAGTCATGTGCGCGCATTGCTCTCGGACGAGTCGCTCTCCGTGCGCCGCGAGGCGGCCACGACGTTGGGCGCGCTGCGGGATCGCGAGTCGGTTCCGGCCATTCTTGCGGCGCTCGCCGCGACGAACGATCGCTTGCTGGAACACGCGTTGATTTATGCGTTGATCGAGATCAACGATCCCGATGCGACTGTGCCGGGCTTGGCGCAGGATTCGCCGCAAGTGAAACGGGCCGCGTTGATCGCGCTGGACCAAATGCCGACCGGCGGCCTGCGGCGTGAAATGATGCCGCCGCTACTGGATACCGTCGATCCGCTGTTGCAACGGACGGCGCTCGAAATCATCAGCCGTCGGCCCGGTTGGGCGGAGGAAACGGTAGCGGTGTTGGCCGCCTGGCTGCAAGGCAAGGAAGCACTGACCACGGAACAGTCCGCCGCGTTACGCGGGGCGCTGGTCGCGTTTGGCAAGGAACCACCGGTGCAATCGTTGATTAGCGGGGCACTGACCGGTGCCGATGACTCACGCCGCACGCTGGCGCTCGAATCGATCAGTCGCATGACGCTCGAAGCCACACCTGACGATTGGCGGGGCCCCCTCGCGGCGCTCATTCGCCAGGGGGACACCGCGGCGCTGGCGGCCGTGAAGGGATTGCGCGATCGTTCATTCGAGCCGGCGGTCGCCGCGCTGGCCCATGACGCGCATCAGCCGATTGCCTCTCGCATCGCCGCCGCGGACGTGCTCGTGACGTGGGAAAATCCGCTCGACGAGCCGCTGTTCGCCTTGCTTATTTCCGAGTTCGCTCATGCTGAGAATGAAGAAGCCAAGCCCGAGCGCCTGTTGGCGGCCGCGCGGGTGTTGGCCGGAGCGCCGCTAACTGCGGCGCAGCGTCAGACGCTGGTGCCACTCGTGGCGCAGGCCAGCCCGCTATTGGTTCCCGTGCTACTGGGCGCGTTCGAACAGGACACCGATGCCGCGACCGGATTGGAGCTCATCGCCGCGTTGAGCAAGTCCGAATCGCGCGCGAGTCTGCCCGTCGCTCAGTTGGAACAAGCATTGCGCGGCTATCCACAGGAAGTGCGCGCCGCGGCCGACCCGTTGTTTGCGGAGAGTCGCGCGGAATCCGCGTCGCGCGCGGCGCTGTTGGATCAGATCGCCACGACGCTCGATGGCGGCGACGCCGAGCGCGGCAGCCTGGTGTTTCATGGCAACAAGGCCGCTTGCGCCGCGTGCCACCGGCACGGCGCGGAAGGGGGTAACATTGGGCCCGACTTATCGCAGATCGGCCGCATTCGCACGCGGCGGGATTTGCTCGAAGCGGTGGTATTCCCAAGCGCCTCGTTCGCCCGTGGGTTCGAGCCGGTCACCGTCACCACGATCGCGGGGCTGACCCACAACGGCGTCATCGGCACGGAGAGCGGGCAAGAGTTGACGCTGCGCACCGGCGACCGCGCGGAGATTCGCATTCGCCGCGACGAGATCGACGCCCTGCAACCAGCCGCGATCTCGATCATGCCGCAGGGGCTCGATACGACGCTGTCACGCGAAGAACTGCGCGACCTGTTGGCCTTCCTCGGCGCTACGAAATAACCTTCCGGCCGACGATTTCCACGCGTCCAGAGGCGAGCAATCGCAACGCCTCCGGATAGGCTTCGCATTCGGCCTCGAACACCCGCGCGGCGAGCGAGTCCTGCGTATCGCCCGATTCCACCGGCACGACGCGCTGCAGGATGATCGGCCCGTGGTCGTACTGGTTATCCACGAAGTGCACGGTGCAACCGGAGACCTTGGCGCCGTATTTTAGCACTGCTTCGTGAACGTGGTGGCCGTACATGCCCTTCCCGCAGAAGGCCGGAATCAGGCCGGGATGGATATTCAGGACGCGATTCTCGAAGTCGGGCGGGATGAGCACGTGCTTGAGAAAGCCGCCCATCACGACGAAATGCGGTGACGCCGCGCGGCAAGCGCCGAAGACGGCCTCGCTGAACGCTTCGGGCGATTCCACGCTGCAACGTTCGATCACTTGGGTCGGAATGCCGCGATCGCGCGCAAAATCGAGTCCCTTCGCCGCCGGCGTACTGGAAAGCACCAGCGGAATCTCCGCCGAGAGCCGTCCTGCGTCCATTTGCGCCAGCAGATTGCGCAGCGTCGTCCCGCCGCCCGAGATGAGCACCACCAATCGCGGCCGATCGACCTGAGGAAAACGCATTGCGTTCCGAATATTACTCCGACTTCAGCGGCAACCACGCCGCTCTTGGTCCCCACATCGGGCCTTCCGCCGCGGTGAGCTGCGTGTGCAGCTTGGTCTCCGTATCGTACAGCATCAGGTCCCCGCCGAGTTTGTCGTCGGCCGGATCCTGGTTGGGGCCGACGGAGTTCGGCCAGCGTTCGAAGCGGACATACGCGATATAGCGGCCGTCCGGCGACCAGGAGGCGTAGGAGCATTGCCACGTCGATTCCGGCGTGATCTGCGTGAGGCCGTTGCCGTCGACGCCAACGGTAAAGAGCTGCACTGTGCCGTTCGAAGAGCGGCCGCCGAAGGCAATCGTCTTGCTATCGGGCGAAAAGCAGGGATACACCGAAGCGACGAGATCGACGCCCAGCAAGTCGCGCAGCGTCTGACCTTTGTTGTCCATCAGGTACAGGCGGAAGAAACCGGTGCGGTTGCTCGTAAATGCGATCGTATTCCCATCGGGCGACATGCAGGGATCGGAATCGAAATTCGGGTCGTTCGTCAGTAGCACAGGGCCGGAGCCGTCGAGCGCGCGCATCGCAATGTCGTAGTTACCATTGTTGAAGGTTGTGTAGACGACCACGTCGCCCGCGGGATTCCAGCAGGGATTGCGGTCCGCAGGGCCTCCGCCAATGCAAACGGGGTTCGACATATCAATATTGGCAACCCAAATCTGCGAAGCGCCGCCCTGGAACAGCGTGTAGGCGATGCGTTTGCCGTCGGCGGAAACAGCCGGCTCCAGGCAAAAACTGTCCGGCTGCGTGAGCCGCGTCACTGACCGGCCAATTAACGGGCGCAACACCAGGTCGCTCGCGGCGTAGCGCTTCGTGGCGTACACGAAGTTCAACTTGGAGGCCGCCTCCTGGGCACGCAGTGGGAGCGGCGCGACCGTCATCGCCGCCAACAGCGCGAGGCTGAGAATTCGCCAGTTTCCGCGATTCGAAATCCAAGTCGTCACGTTGCAAGCTCCTCGATCCGCGTGTTGCACGCAGTACACGTCATCATAGCGGCCACGGGCCGCAGACGCACCCAAGACAGTTCGTCGCGGCCGGTGAATTCTTGGCAAGCCGAGCCGCTGGGAGCTATGATTACAGCACCTGCCTCCCTTTGCCCACGAGCCCCGCCCGCCCATGCTCTCCGCGGTGATTCCGGTCTTCAACGAGTCCGAAAGCCTGGCCGAATTGCATGCGCAACTCGTGGCCGTGGCGGCGGATCGTAAGTTCGACCTGGAAATCGTGTTCATCGACGATGGCTCCACCGACGGCTCGTGGCAGGAAATCTCGCGGCTTGCCCGGGCGGATACACGCGTGCGGGGCATTCGCTTTCGCCGCAACTTCGGTAAGGCCGCCGCGCTGGCCGCCGGCTTCGAGGCCGCCAATGGCGACATCGTGGCCACGCTCGACGCCGACTTGCAGGACGATCCGAGGGAACTGCCCCGCTTTCTCGACGAATTGGACAAGGGCTTCGACGTCATCAGCGGCTGGAAAAAAATCCGCCACGATCCCTGGCACAAGGTCGGCCCGTCGCGGGTGTTCAATTGGTTGGTGGGCTGGCTGACCGGCGTGCGCCTGCACGACCACAACTGCGGGATGAAGTGCTATCGCCGCGAAGTGCTCGGCGAGATCCGCCTCTACGGCGAGCTGCACCGCTTCGTGCCGGTGCTGGCCCATGCCCGCGGGTTTCGCGTGGGCGAGATCGCCATCAATCACCGTCCGCGCCAGTTCGGCCACAGCAAGTACGGTGTCAGCCGGATCGTCAAAGGTTTCCTCGATTTGCTGACCGTTAAGTTTCTCACCGGTTATGGCCAGCGCCCGCAACATGTGCTGGGAACTTTGGCGCTGGGCTCGCTCGCCTTTGGGATCGCGGCGCTCGGCTATCTGGCGGCAGTGTGGGTGATCTCGCGGCTCACGCCGATGGCCGACGTGCATCTGCACGATCGGCCGTTGATGTACTATGCCCTCGGGGCACTGTTGATCGGCGGGCAGATGCTGTCCATCGGCCTGTTGGCGGAGTTGATCACCGCCTATCATGGGCGCGACGCCGATACGTATTCCATCGCCGAGCGCACGCTTGGCGCCTTCGACGCCCGAGACGCCCAGCATGACGGCAGCCACGGATAGCGACGACTCGCGCGCAACGCTGCGCCGCGCGATCTACGGCCTGCTGATCGCCATCGCGCTCGGCAACGCGGCGGGGCGGATCCTGGCGGTGAACTCCGTCGATTTCGTGCGGCTGGAGAAAAACGTCGTCGAGCGCACTGTCGCCGACAAGAAAAAGGCGTTGGAGGCGGAGGGATTGGCTGGCGATGCGCTCACGACCGCGCTGGCGGAATATACC